>DROQ01000044.1 GCA_011321845.1 Planctomycetota bacterium
CTCATGGTCCAGGGCACCCCGCGCCCGGGCAGCCCCCTCGGCCTCCGCCTCTCCGGCAAGGCCGGCCTCCTCCCCCTCCTCCTCCTCGCCGCCAAGCCCGGCCAGCTCGAGGTCCTCCCCTACGGCGTCCTTCTCCTGGATCCCAGCAGCCTCATCGCCCTCCCCATCCCGCTCAACACCAGCCTCAAGCCCACCCTCCCCTCGAGCTTCCCCAAGGGCATGGGCCTCAGCCTCCAGGCCCTCGTCCTCGGCGGCAAGGGCGGCAACCTCAGCAACCTCAGCGACCTCTGCGTCGGCTGCAGGTAGCCATGGGCAAAAGGCTCGGCAAAGCTCAGCCGAGCCAGCCCCGGAATTCACCCAGGTTCAAGGGCGGGGCGCGCACCCCGTGGAGGGCGCGCACCCCGTGGAGGACGCGCTCCCTGGAGGTCGCGCCCCCGGGGCTGGTCAGCAGCCCTCAAAACACTTAAAAAGAAGGCCCCCAAGCCCGGCGCCCCCAGGGATCGGCCCGCCCCCCCTCCCATGGAGCCCCTGGCCGCAACCCTCGGAGGCCGCATGAAACCCTTCTGGAAACCCCTCGCCCTCGTCGAAGCCGCCCTTCTCCTCGCTCTCGGATCCTACGCTCTCTTCTCCAGGGAGCCCTCCCGACCCAAGAGCTTGTCCGACTCCAAGTCCTCCACCCTCCCCAGGACCTCCCAGAAAGAAACTCCTCCCAAGCTCCAAGCCCCCCCGCCCAAGCCGAACGCCGTCGAGGCCACCGCCAGGCGCCCCTCCGCTTTGAGGAGCCCCGGCTCCGAACCCAGCCCCACTCCCGCGATCAAAGACCTCGGCTTCGTCATCCTCGGACGCGTCCTCGGCGATGACGGCAAAGGGATCCCGCGTGTCAAAAAGCATCTCTGGTGGCTCGAAGGCACAAAACGCTACTGGTCCCCCAACAGGAGCCGGGACGGGAGCTACAGCATGGTCGGCCTCCCCCCAGGCAGCTACAAAATCGAGCTCGGGTCCAAGGGCTACCTCCCCATCGTCCGCCACATCCGGCTCGAAGGTCCGCCCCAAATCCTCCGAAGGGATTTCCGCCTCCCCAAGGCCCGGGTCGTGGAGATCTCCCTCAAGAGCAACAAGGGGCGCCCGGTTTTCAAAGTATTCCAAGAGCATTATCCCAAGAGCTACCCTGGGGCCTTCGTCCGCGAAGTCGCCCTGGTCGCCACCAAGGGCCCCCTTCCCTCCAGGCTTCCCCCCTCATCCTCCCCCAAGCCCGTGATCCGCGGCGCCCTGTACACCCGCTTTCAAAACCGGCCGGACGGCCGAAGCTCCCCCTTCTACTTCGGCACCTTCGACCTGCCCTCGGGCGTCCCCTACTGGATCCACCTCTTTCGCCGCAACCTCAAGATCTGGAGCAAACCCCTCCCCCTCCACGCCAAAAAACTGACCCTCGAGTTCGATGAGGACAGCCTCTTCAAGGGAGCCGGGAAAGTCCGGCTCCGCGTCCTCGATCGCGACAGCCAGAAGGAGATCCCCGGCCTGCGCATCCTGATCTTCGACCAAGGGCAGGCCACCTCCACCCTCCCCCTTTCCTGGACCCACAACCAGGGAGTCTGGGAGACCTCCCCCTTCCCCGGGGTCTACCAGGTCCAAGTCTCGAAGAAGGGAATGGGAACGGTCACAAGGAGCGTCCGGGTCCTCTCCGGCCAGACCACCGACCTCGGCACCATCACCCTCGAAAAAAGCTACGATGGATTCCTCAAGATCCTCTGGCCCGACCAAAAGCCCTTCCGGGGCATTTGCTACGTCCTTCGCCTGGACACCATCCAAAAGGGCCTCCCCGCTCCTCCCAGTCGCTTCACCATCGTGAAGGAAAAGGGCCTGCCTCTTTCCTACCTCGGAAGGGGCGTCTACCGCCTCCTCATCAACATCAAAGGCTATCGGCTGAACAAGATCCTGGACCTCCGGGATGGCCTCCCCAAGGACCTGGTCCTCCACCTGGAGAACTCCAAGCGACCCCAAGCCCGCTTCGTCATCCACCTCCCCCCGCAGCCCCCCCTGCTCTTCAGCCTCTACGACCCGGACGGCTACCTCTATACAAACTGGTCCCGCTATGCCAATGGATGGGACCGGACCTTCCACTTGAATCCCGGCCTCTACACCCTCTACGTCCACGACCACTTCGGCAAACAGCTCCGCAAGCTCCCGATCCGCGTCCGCCCGGGAAGGGAGAACCGCTTCGAGATCAAGTAGCATTGCCGCCCGGCAAGGAGCCCCACATGAGAAAGGCGGTTCATGGGTGTCCCCAAACCGATGGTGAAAGACAAAGGGAAGGCATGAGGATTCTCCCTTACCTCCTTGGTCTGAGCTTGTTGCTTGGGGCGCCCTTGAATGCCCAGGCAGGTCCGCGGAGCGCCGCGCCGGCGCGGGCGTCCCAAGCGCCGCGAGAGGTGGATGGGGAACCGGGAGGGCCGGCTTCGAAGCCTGCGCTCTCGCCGGTGGGGACGGCCATTCTGCGGCTGCCGAATCCGACCAAGGAGGGGGCGAAGAAGCTGAGCTTCTTTCTGGTCTATCCGGCGACGAAGCGGGGGAAGCACAGCCCCTTCGCGAAGGGGGTCTGGAGGCGGCCGGCGCTGGTGTTTCTGCATGGCTTGGGCGGGACGGGGAGCGGGGGCGAGGGGATCGCGCGCTACCTTGCGCGGCGGGGCTACCTGGTGTTTCTTTTGGATGGCTCGCGCTTGAATCCCGAGGAGCAGTTTCGAAACGCCAAGGCGGCCTACCAGGCGCTGGTGGCGCAGGGCGCGAAGAAGGGGAGCCTGCTCTTTGGGCGGCTGGACCCCAAGCGGATCGCGCTGGGAGGGCATTCGATGGGCGGGGGGACGACGCTGCGGGTTCTGGCGGAGAACCCGGGGTATCGCGCGGGGGTCCTCGTGGCCCCCTGGAACGGGATCAATGCCTTTTCCCCCCAGGACCCGAGCCCGAGGGTGAAGGTCCCCACGCTGGTGATCGCGGGGGACGCGGATCGCCTTCTCTCCTGGAAGAAATACGCGGCCAAGATCTTTAACGCGCTTGGGGTGCCCAAGGGAGAGGCTCTGTTCGCCCTGCTGAAGGGGACAGGGCACCTCAAGGTGATCTTTCCAAGGCGGTTTCCCTTCTACGGCTATGACGCGGAGGGGCCGGCGGCGAGGACGACCTTCCCGCTGGTCGCGGCCTTCCTGGACAAGGTGCTGCGGGGGAGAGGGACGGAGCTGGCGCGCTTCCTCAAGGGAGAGAAGACGCTGCCCCACCTGCGGGAGCTGAAGCTCAAGGGTTGATTAGCTGACGGGCTCTGTGTTTGCAGAGAGCTTTGGTCATCCCCCCCACCTGCGGAAGCTGAAGCTCAAGGGTTGATCAGCTGACGGACTTTGCGTTTGCAGAGAGCTTTGGTCATCATCCCACCTGCGGGAGTTGAAGCTCAAGGGTTGATCAGCGGTAGATCCCGAAGGTGGCGACGGTGCCGAAGCCCTTGCTCCCCGTCGTGAGCTGGAGGGCCTGCCAATAGAGGGGCCTGCCCAGGAGAGGGGCCAGGGAAGCGGAGAGGGGGAGGGTCCAGCGCTTTGTGCCCTTGGCGTTCAGGCTGCCGGTCAGGACGGGGATGGAGAGCGGCGGCAGGGGGAGGGAGAAGAAGCCGCCGAAACCTGGGACCTGCAGGGCCTTGCCGGGAGAGCCCGCCACGAAGAGGACGAAGGCCGCCTGCTTGGCCCCATAGAGATCGAGGGTAAGGATGCCACCCAGTTTGCGCTCGCCCCGGGGGCAGATCAGAGGCCGAGCGGGAGCCCGGAGGAGGACGATGTCGTCGATGTGATGCCTCGGCGTCAGCGCGCGGGCGCCCCAGGCCCTCGCGAAAACGAATTTCAGTTCCTTCTTCCCGGTGCTCTTGGGGATGAAGCGCGGGCAGATCTGCCTCCGGTAGGTCTGCGAGGCGCGCATCGGCCCGAACTTGACCCTGGAGATCCGGACGCCGTCCACCCAGACCTCGATGGTGCCGGCGTCGGCGTTGTTCAAGGGGATGGCGTTGTAGACGGCGATGTTTGCCACGAGGAAGTGGGGCACTCCCTGGATGAGCTGCACCATCTGCTTCATCTCATAGCGACCGCCCGGGGGGAGGGTGTTCTTCTTGCTTCCCGGGTGGCAGCTGAAGCTGGGGCTCGCCCCCATGCCCGCCGTGTCGAAGGTCACGACCTTGGGGTTGACCGCGAACCCGCTGAAGGTCCAGCCGCTCGTTCCTTTGGAGAAGTCGCCGTTCTGGACGAGGTTGCCGCTCTGGCCGAAAAGGGGCGCAGCGAAGACGATGCTGAGGAGAAGGATGCGAGTGGGCGTCATGAAAGTGGGCGTCATGAAGAAGACTCCGAAAAAAAGGGGGCCTCACATTGTAACCCCCAAGGGAAGAGCGCCCAGGAGGGCACAGCGGTCCAGGGTAAAACTCCTTCCCGAACTGGAAACCCCGGGCGTTCCTGAGCCGAAGCCCCTGGAGGCCGGGCTGGGGCAGGCCCTGGAAGAGGAAGAAAAGGGGAAAGAGGGGGACAGCCATTCCACGCGCCAATCCTGAGAGCGCCTTGCCGGGCGCTTCGCCCGGGGGCCCGGCAAAAAAGGGGGATAGCAAAAAAGGGGACTGCCATTCTTTGCCCCAATCCCGGGAGCGCCTGGCCCGGCGCTTCGCTCGGGGACCCAGGAAGGCTATTCGGGGAGCTGGTCGACGAGGGCTTTGAGGAGGGTGCCGAGGCATTTGCGGACCTCGGGGCTCCCCTTTTGGATGAGGAAGTCGGCCATGCGGAGGAGTTGAAGCTCATCCTCGGTGTAGGGGAGGACACCGGAGCCGGGGTCGGAGTGGCCCCTTCGGATGAGGGTCCCCACGCATTGGCCGGAGCTGCTGATGGGACAGTGGTGGCCGGGCTCGGGGTCTTCGACCGGAACCGCGAAGATGCGTGAGAGGGGGACCTGGAGGGCTTTGGCGATTTTTTCCAGGGTAGTCGTGGTCGGCTGGACCCGCCCGTTCTCGATACGAGAGAGGTAGCTGACTGTAAGCCCGGCTCTTTTCCCCACTTCTGACTGGGTCAGGCCCTGGTCCACTCGAATTTTTTTCAGCGCTTCGGCAAGGCTCATCGCTTCCTCCCTCTCTCATGCAAGCTTTGGCTTCTTTTGGATATTTACATATATGGTAAACATCTCCCAGCGAAAGGTTTCCATTGAGGGTAACTTTCAGAGAGCTGCATCTTGCCTCCCCACTCCGCCTGTTTCTTCAAAAAAGGACTGTGGAACCAATGAATTCCAAACATCTCTGGATCCCCATTCTCCTGGTCATGGTGTTCGGTGCGACGGGCGTCCTCTGGATGGGGGCGCGGACCTACCAGGGTGCGCCGCCGATTCCGACCTACGTGAGCGCGGAGGGCAAGACCCTTGCAGACCGCGAGGAGATCCTGGATGGGCAGCTGCTCTTCCAACAAAAAGCTCTCATGCAATACGGGACGATGTTCGGGGACGGCGGCGCGCGGGGACCGGACTTCACGGCGCGGGCGCTCCATGTCATGGCGACCTCGATGAGGGACTTCTACCGGGACCAGGCCAGTCGGCAGAAGAAGGCCCCTCTGTCGGTCGACGAAGAGGCGGCCATCCAGGCGCGGGTCCAGCGGGAGCTGAAGCAGAACAACTACGACCCCAAGACGGGCGAGGTGCGACTCAGCGAGGGTCAGAGCCACGCGTTCGAGGCGGTCCAAAAAGACACGCAGGCGATGCTGAACGGGGACGGGCTCGAATCCATCCAACCCAAGGGGCTCCTCTCGGATCCAGGGGACCTCCACAAGATCGCCTCCTTCTTCTTCTGGGGCGGCTGGGTCTGCTCGGTGCGCCGCCCGGGAGAGAGCGCGAGCTACACCCACAACTGGCCCTACGACCCCCAAGCGGGGAACACTCCGGGGACCGCCATTCTCCTCTGGAGCGTCATCGGAGCGATGGCCCTGATCCTGGGGCTCGGGATCACCCTGATGATCTATGGGCGCTTCCAAAAGACGGCCGGTTGGCACGCCTCCAACAAGGAGGAGGTCGCAACCCCCGAGCGCATCCAAGGGACCAAGCCCACCCCCACCCAGCGGGCCACCTTCAAATTCTTCGCCGTCGCGGCCAGCCTCTTCCTCGTCCAAGTCCTCGCCGGGATCTGGACCATCCACGACTTCGTGGGCTTCACAACGCTCTTCGGCCTGGACCTGCAAAAACTCATTCCGCTCACGATCTCCCGGAGCTGGCACATCCAGGTCTCCATCCTCTGGATCGCCACCTGTTGGATCGGAGCGTCGATCTTCTGCCTCCCGCGCATCGCGGGCAAGGAGCCCAGCCATCAGCTCACTCTCGTCAACACCCTGTTCTGGATGCTCGTGGTGGTCGTGGCCGGGACCCTGTTCGGCAGCCTCCTCGGCCCCAAGGGCTTCCTGGGGGACTACTGGCGCATGCTCGGCAATCAGGGCTGGGAGTTCGTCGAGCTGGGCAAGCTCTTCCAGGGCCTCCTCTTCTTGGCCCTGGTCCTCTGGGTGGTCATCGTCTTCCGAGGTGTGCGCTCGGCCTTCCCCAAGGGGAACCATTTCAGCCTCCCCCACTGGCTCTTCTACACCACCCTCGCCATCGCCGCCCTCTTCCTCTCGAGCTTCGTCGCGGGTCCGCGGACCAACTTCGTCATCGCCGACTTCTGGCGCTGGATGGTCATCCACATGTGGGCGGAGTGCTTCTTCGAGGTCTTCACCACCGTCATCGTCGCCTACTTCCTCGTGGTCATGGGGCTGGTCAGTAAAAAAACGGCGCGCTTCACCGTCTACCTCGCAGTGATCCTCTTCTGGGGAACAGGCTTCCTCGGCATCGCCCACAACTTCTACTGGAACGCGAAACCTTCCGAGACCCTGGCCCTCGGCAGCGTCTTCTCCACCATGCAGGTCATCCCCCTCATCCTGCTCAGCTACGAGGCCTGGCGCTTCCGCCGCATGCCCATGGAAGCTCTCAAGAAAAACGGCGACAAACCCAAGCTCCAAAACTTCGGGCTCTCCGAAGCCTTCCTCTTCCTGATCGCCGTGAACTTCTGGAACTTCTTCGGAGCCGGCGTCTTCGGCTTCATCATCAACCTCCCCATCGTCAACTACTACGAGCATGGGACCTACCTCACCGTCAACCACGGGCACGCCGCCCTCATGGGGGTCTACGGCAACCTCTCCATCGCCGGCATCCTCTTTTGCAGCCGCTACCTGATCCGGACCAAGTACTGGAACCCCAACCTGCTCCGCGTTTCCTTCTGGTCTCTCAACATCGGCCTCATGCTGATGGTCCTTCTGGACACCCTCCCCGCCGGCCTCGCCCAGCTCGTGACCGTCCTCGATTCCGGCATGTGGGCGGCCCGCTCCCAGGAGTTCATCCAGGGCGCGACCTTCCAGACTCTGACCCTTCTCCGCATGGTCGGCGGGGCTCTCTTTACCCTCGGCGGGGTCCTCCCCCTGGTCTGGTTCATGAACAGCAACTGGACCCACCTCAAACAAGCCGCCCCGTGGGCGGAGACGAGCCCCGAGACGGAGGAGGTCCTGGGAGGGCTCGCGCCCACTCCGCTCCAACATCCCGAGGATTGAGCCTATTTCCGGACCTGGAGCCCCTGGGCATTGCTGAGGCGAAGCCCCAGGAGGCGGGACTGGGCCAGGCCCTGGAAGGGGATCCGGAAGCCGATGAGGGCGGGGTCCTGGGGGATGTGGAAAGCCAGCGAGAAGGAGCGAGGGGCGCCCAGGATGGCGGCGCTCAGGACGGCGCTGGTCTGCGGATCGAGAAGAGAACTGCCCCAGGGGGCAGCGCGCTTGCCCAGCTTGGCCGCGAAGAGGATGAGGCCGAGGGGGCGCCGAGTTTTCGGCTCCCGCTCAGCCAGAAGGCGGGGGCAAGGGTTTTGGCTTTTATAGGGACTCCTTGCCCAAAAACCCACAAGAGGGACAGGAATTTACTGCATCACGGGGTGATCGTCGCCGAGGGGCTCGTCAAAGCGCACCGCCAGACTGATCTCGCCTTCGCGCACAGTCCCCGCGCGCACCAGAGTGCCCCGGATCTTGTCCCCATCCTGGAGGACCACTTCGACCTCGATGGCCCCCTCGGTCACAAAGCAGACCCCTCCCTTGGAGAAGTCCCGGATCGGCCCCGGGAGGCTTTCGGTCAAAATCCGCAGCCGGACTTCTCCGCTGCTCTCCCGGCGCTCCTCACTGCGGCGTTCTTGGGTCTTGGTCGGCGTTCTTTCATCCATTTTCACACTCGGGTCAAGATCTGTCCCTCATTGTTCGACGAAAGAAGCGGTGGAACTTGATTGCACCCATCAGGCAGAAGCTCTGGGGCTGGAGCCAATAGGGAGAAATGGGACATGGGCAAACCGAACACCAAACAAGCTGGAAAGAAAAAAGAGAAGGGACCGCTGCGAAAGCTCCTCTCCTTCGGGATCTTCTTGTCGGTCCTCTATCTCCTTGTCACGGCTGGAATCATGTACCACCTGATCGGAGGCAACTACAAGGGGCTCATGGTCCATCCCAGCACCCGAGGGGTGGATGTGGCCGAGGTGGAGTTCAAGAACGACGCTGGCATGCTTCTCAAGGGCTGGTACTCGCCGGTCGAGGATCGGCCCATCGTCCTGATCGCGCATGGACGACACCAGCATCGCGGGCAGATGTCGGCCCTCTACAACCACCTTTTTCTCGGCTGCCGACTCGGGTTCCTGGTGTTCGATTTCCGCGCTTCAGGGGAGAGCGAAGGCATGCTCAGCACGGGCGGCATCAAAGAATCGCAAGATCTCGAAGCCGCCCTCGACTGGCTCGAGTCCAAGGGACACGAGCCCTCCCAGACCATCCTCGTCGCCTATGACATGGGGGCTACGGCGGCCATGGGGATCCCCGACAGGTTGAACCGACTCTCCGCTGTGGTCTTCATCGGACCCTCCGAAGGGCCGCGTCGCAACCTCAGCCGTGTCCTGAAGAACATGCACATCCCCATCACACCAGTCGCCTCCCTCGCCCTCTTCGCCTCGCAGGCCGTTACCGGAGTCGATTTCAAAAAACCCAACCAAATCCTCGCCATGGGCGAGCTGACCAACCCCTTCGTCATCTTCGTGGCCAGCGACACCGACGAGGTTTCCCCTCTCCCCTACGTCAAATCCCTCTACAACGAGGTCCCGGGGGATCCGAGCGACCAGAAGATCCTCAAGATCTTTCCGAACTATCCGCACGACAAGCTGATCAGTATCGACAAGCCTGACCTTGCCCGCTGGATCGGATCCTACCTCGCGAAGAGATACGATTAGAAAGCGCTGGAGAGAACGGGCGCGGCGGCATTTAGGGCATGAGCTTTCCGGGAGCGCAAGCTTCCCGCTATTCTCACAGGCGTGACTTGGTTTGGACGCGTCCTCTTGCAACTGCACTTCCTGGGAGTCTTTCCCCCCCTGGTCGCCCTGCTCTGGCAGGACCGCTTCGCGCGCTTCACGGGGCGGAGCCCTAGTGCATCGGAGCGCGCTCTGCTTGGGATCGCGACGTGGCTCGCCTACACGCTGGACGGGCTCTGGGACGTGCGCGGGGCGGGGGAAGGGCGCGAGGGACTGCCGCGGAGGCATCGGTTCCTGTTGCGGCATCAGGGGGGCCTGGTGGTGGCGAGCTTGCTGCTGTTGGCTGTCGGGCTTGGGCTGAGCACGCAGCTCAGCATGGCACACCTGCTGGCGGCGGGGCTGGCCTCCGGAGCGGTGCTCGCGTACTTGCTTCTCGCGCAGGCGGCGCCCCGGGTCATGCGCGGATGGTTTCCACGGGAGCTGTCGGTGGGGCTGTTTTTTGGGGTGGCGGTTGGGCTGTTTACCCTGCGGGATATGGGAAGAGACTTGCCGGCGCTGTTGGCTTTCGCGCTTCTCTGCGCGGCAAATGGGGTGGCGATCTCTCTGGATGAAGAGGCGGAGGATCGGCTGCGGGGGGATGTGACCTTTGCGACGGCGCATGGGAGATTGGGGAAGGTGTTGAGGAGGGTGCTGCATCCGCTGTTGCTGGTTTTGGGTGGGGGGTTACTGGTTCAGGGGGGGCTGGGGGTGGGGATTTGGGGGGCGGGGGGGTTGGGAGCGAGTCTCGGTCTCGCCAGTGTCCTTTTGGGCCTCGTGCCCTGGCTTGTGCGGAATCGGGGCTTGCGTCCAGCCGCCTACGATCTCGCGCTTTGTGCTCCGCTTCTGGTTTGGGTCTTTTTCAAAACAACTTAGTTAAGACCGAAGTTCCTTCACTTAACCTTCATGGTCCAGGCGTTTGTAAATCCAAAGTAGCTGAATCGTTTCAGGTCAAAAACGACAGCCTGGAAGCTCAAGGAAAGCCCCAAAAGGCCCTGGTGGTTCGGGACGCGGAGTGGGTGGAAGGCATCGAGTTGGGAGCTGCCTTTTGGAACACTCCTTTTCCGTTCTTTTGAAAAAGGGCCACCCTGAATCCGATTGAAGGCTTACTTACGGGTTCACCGCAAATTAAGTCCAAGTCGCCATCTCCATCAACATCCCCGGCCACCAGATCCCCTAAACCCGCGATCCTCGGGACAGGATTCCTTTTGAAACCTCCCCTCTCCATCATTGATAAGAAAGAGAAAGGGACCTCCAGAATTCGTTTTACTGCTTCCACCAAGTGTTATGGAGTCGAGGTCACCATCTCCGTCGATATCGACCACCTGAGTCCCGTTGCCTCCATAGAAAGGAAAGGCTTGGGTGATCCGGAAACGGGATTGGGATGGGAGGGTTTCTCCAAGGCTAAAGGACAGGAGAAAGAAAGACAACTGGAGCCAAAATGGAAAACCCTTCGATGGATGCCGATCTTTCATTTCCTTTTCCTTTTCAAGGGGCTCCGCTTGATCGCTGCTTTGTAATCCTTGATCCGGGGAGAGGAGTGTTCCTTTTCTATTGAGGAGTGGGTGTGGGTTTATGGGTCCCAAGGATTTCTCCATTTTTCAATAGGAATGATTGGGGGGGAACGGGTTGGTTGTCCCGGTAAGGGGGATTGGAACATGGTTTGGTTGGAGGGACAAGGGGGGTGGGGAAACGCCTGGAGGCGTTCCCTACCGGGGTTTTCTACATGAAACGCCGGGAGGCGTTCCCTACGGGGGTTTAGTGGTCCCAGAGGAGGGGGACAGGATTGCTGGCCATGGTGAAGCCCTTGCTGTCGAAGACCAGGTAGGCGTGCCAGAAGCGGAGCCAGAGGAGGCTGCTCGGAATCCCCGGAGGGAGGATGAACTGGGCACTCGCCCGGCCGTTCGCGTCCAGGACGCCGAAGGAGGAGCGCAGGAAGAGGGCGTTGGGACCTTGGCTCGCCGTCCAGGCGAAATAGGCGTCGGGGTTCAAAGGGACGTGGAGGCCGGCGTAGTTGAAGCCGGGCTTGGGGCCGCTCAGGCTGCCGAGGAGGAGGTAGAACTTGCCCGCGTTCGTGTCCCCGGCTTCCAGGCGGAGA
>DROQ01000045.1 GCA_011321845.1 Planctomycetota bacterium
GCCTTCTTGGCGGCCTTCTTCTTGGCGGCCTTCTTCTTGGTCACCTTCTTCTTGGCGGCCTTTTTCTTGGTCGCTTTCTTCTTGGTGGCCTTCTTGGCAGCCTTCTTCTTGGTCGCTTTCTTCTTGGTGGCCTTCTTGGTCACCTTCTTCTTCGCGGCCTTTTTCTTGGTCGCTTTTTTCTTAGCAGCCATATGGTTGACTCCTGATTGAGTGACAATCGATTGTTTGCACCTTGATTGGTACGATGACTTTCCAACCAATAAGTCAAGGTTGGATCTCCTCAGATCATCGACAACTATTAGAAAGAAATTCAGTCGCAACCCATGCCCACATAAGGACTAGCGACCAAGACCGGAAAGGCTGATTTGCAAACTCCTAAAAAACCCTGCATTCAGAACGCCCATTCAAAAGAAAACCTTGCATCCCACCCGCGGGGATGCATGAAAGTTTTTTTGGATTTTTTTTCTTTTTTCTCACGGAAACCAAACAAAAAACCTCGAAGGGAACCCTTCAAGGTTTTCGTGGCGAAGCAAAGCAGCCTCGCAGGATCTACTGGAAGAGGTTGTCCAACTTGTCCTTGGCGGAGTTGCCGTATCCCTTTCCAAGGTCCAACTCTCTCGGCCCCTCCTCTTTCATCCTCCGCTCGGAATCCGAGAAGATGTTCACGAGCTTCTTGCACGCTTCGTTCGCATAGAGGCGAACCATCCCCACCGTGGTCCTGTCATCGAAAAGGATCGTCAGGAGGGTTCGATCCCCTACCAGTGAAAGCTGGATATTGTCCCGCTCCCCTTGGTGGAACAGTGCCGAGAAGTGCTCTTCTCCCAACAACTTAGCCATCTCCTTGGTGGCAGCGAAGGACCCAGCCACGAGGGCCGAGATGGTGTCCATGTTCAGGGTTTTCACCTCTCCCTGCTTGGTCACGAGATGCCCTTCTTTGTCCACGAGGAGAGCGCACTTGGCCCCACTCAGCCGGAGAAATTCCGAGAGAACCTTGTCGATCCTCGAAATATCCTCCTCGTAAAAAACCAGCCTGCTTTGGCGGAGTCTTTGGTCCGAAGTCATTCTCATCCCCTCCCGGTTGGACTAAAAGCCCTGCTGCTGCATGACCAAGTAAGCGACTCCCGCAACGGCAGCCATCAAAAGAACAAGGAAGGCAACAAGGAAACCCTTCCCTTCTTTCTTTGCCGGAGCATTGGCCTGCACGGCCACCCTGGGGGCCGGCCTCTGGTTCCCCCCTCGCCGCGCAGCCGGTTTGGGGGAGGCTGGCGCCGCGCCCCTCGGAGCCGAAGACCTCGCTTGCCTTGCGGCCGGAGCAGGCGCTCTCCCCGTTGGAGTTGCCTTGGGTGCCGGCGCCCCCTGGGGAGCAGGCTCCTGGTGAGCTGGAGCCGCAGTCGGGCGAGCAGCCCTGCTGGGTCCTCTTCCTCCCCCCCGCTCGGATTTGTTGATACTCTCCAGCACCATTCCGGCGAGGGTCTTCAGGGTCGGGAAAACCCCTTCCCCTGTTTTCGCGACGGCTTCGAAGGTAGGCACCCCAAACCGGTTCAACTGCCGATCGATTTCCTCCACGGGGAGGGCGTTGGGCAGGTCTCGTTTGTTGTATTGGATCACATGGGGAAGGTCCTGAAGATCCTTCCCATATTCGATGAGGTTCTCGTTGAGGTTTTCGTAGCTCTCGATGTTCTCGGCCATTTTGTCAGGGTCCGAATCGGCCACGAAAATCACCCCATCCACACCTTGGAGGACGAGCTTGCGGGTCGAGTTGTAGTAGACCTGACCAGGAACCGTGTAGAGCTGGAACTTGGTCTGCATTCCCGCGATCTTCCCGAGATCGAGGGGCATGAAGTCGAAGAACAGGGTCCGGTCCCCATCCGTGGAGATGGAAGTGAGATCTCCCTTGTTCTCTTCCGGTGCCTTCTGGTGAACGACCTCCAGGTTGGTGGTCTTACCGCTCATTCCTGGACCGTAGAAGACAATCTTGCAGTTGACTTCCTTGAGGGCGAAGTTGATTTGGACCATGGCTTTGTTGACTCCTGTCCCTTTGATTGATGTGGGCCCCGCTGCCCTTGGAGCATCTGTGTCCTCACAGCCTGAAATCCATAGGCCGCGAACCGCTTCCAAGGCTTTCGTCCAGATCCGCCCAATCCTTTAGCCTGTTTTCACGGATCCAAGGAGGGTCCTCTCTAGGGTCCTTCGCACTTGGGGAGGAGCTACAGGGGAGGAAGGGGACCGATCCGCCAGGAATCAATTTTGAATCGTGGTGAGCTTCCGCAGCTTGGATGCGGTGCGCATGGTCCCGTCGATCAACTGGGTTTTGTCGGAAAATTGGTCGGTTAAGACCACCACGAAGTAGCCCTTGAGGGCTTGGATGAGAATCTTTCCGTGGGTAGCGTTCAGAAAAATCCGGTTAAAGCCCCCCACGTTCCCCTGCATGAGACAGCGGTTTGTGGCCGAGATCAAAAAGGAGGAAAGCGCTCCAACAACATCCTTTCGCGTGTCGGACCGGACGAAGCCCGCGACCACCATCCCATCGTTGGTCACCACCAACGCACCCTTGGCGCCAACGGTCTTGATGAGGTCCCTCAAAAGGTCGTCCATGCTTTTCATCGGGGCTCCCCCTATTTCTTTCCAACGGTATAGAGAGATTTCGCTACGAGATCCTGCAAATCCTGCAGCACCCAATCCAAATCGGCGCTCCCTTGGCATTGGACCGCTGCGCAGACATCTCCAAAGCTGCAGATGCAAATATGCCCGAAGACTCCGTCCAGGATTCCCTTGCTGAAGTTTCCCAAATCCATGCGTCGCACTGTCCTCTGGGCCACCTTGGCAAACACGCGGGCAGTCTTGAGGAAGGGGTCTCTCCCATCCCGCACCTCCCCTTTCACCAGAGCCTTGCTTCCACGGATGTATGCGGCCTTGGAAACACCCTCCCTTGCCACCAATCGGGAGAGTCCATCCCTCACGTCGTTGAGAGCCTCTTCGGAACCCAGGATCCTTTTGGTGGACCCCAAGCCCTTCTTCTTTCCATGAATCAAGCCCCCCCGTCTCTCGACCTCCATCAAGGCCGTGCCGGGGTCCTCGAAGGAGGGCGCGCCTTCATCCAGGGCTTTTCTGATCTCCTGCTCCAGGTCGCGGGATTCCTTGTCCATCCGCCCCAGGCTTCTCAGGATGGAGAGGTGGTGTTGAGACCCTTCCAGGTACCCGATTCCAAAAAAGAGCTGAGCAAGCTCCTGATGCGCCTTCTTGTTGCGCTCATCCCGCTCCAGGATCTCGAGGAGGACCATGTGGGCCTCTTTTCCCTTCTCCACATTCAAGGTCTTTTGGAAGGCCCTCGTGGCCATCTCCGCCAGGAACAACCGGGACTCGACATCCTCCGGATAGCGCTTGAGACATTCCCTGCAAACGGCGAAAGCGGAGTCCTCGTCTCCCTGCCCCAGATAGGCCTGGGCGAGTTTGATGAACAATTGCGGTGAGGGAGTTTTGGAGAGTTCTGCACGAAGTTGTTCGATGGTCTTGGCGAGAACCTGTTTTTTGGCAAACCCAAGGACCTTGCGCAGCTCATCCGAACGGGGAAAAAGGACCAGACCTTCTTCCACCACCCGAAGAGCGTCCTCCTGGGACCCCAAGTTGATGTAAACCTGGGCGAGATCCACAAAGATCGAAGGCGAGGGGTCATCCTTGGCCTTCTTCTCCAGCCTTGTCAGCTCTCTCGTTATTTTGAACCGCTTAAATAGGCTCACAATCTCTCCTGTTGGACCCCAGTTCCCTGCTTGGGTTTATCGGTTTTTTTCGAGACAGTCCTAACTTCAATTCTCTCCCAGCTGCTTGTTCCCAGTTACTTGAGAACAAAAACCCTGCCATCCCGAAGAGCGACACAGATCCGGTTTCCCCAGAGCGAGGGTCTGCCAGCCAGGGCAGCGTTCAAATCAAAACGCCAAAGGATCTTCCCCTTCCTGTCCGCCTTGACGATGAGTGCCTTCCCATCGGCATCCTCGGCCGTAAAATAGACTCCTTCGGAGGTTTGAAGAGGAGGCGCGACGGGTTTTCCACCGATGGCTCCCAAATCCCTGGGCTCCTCCGAGCCTTCCCGGAAGAAATGTCCCGTGTCATTGACCGCGACAAAGCGGCCCCCGTCCCAAAACATCCCCCATGGAACTCCTTGCATGGCAACGCTGCCCTGGATTCCCAGATAACCTCGCACGGGGTCGAATTTGTGGATATTCCCCTCCAGCCCAAGAGCATAGAGAACTCCTCCGTGGATGAGAGGTTCCCCCACCAACTCTTCGCCGATTTTCCTCGAATAAAAGACTTCGCCGTCCTCGGGGTTCAGGATGCTGATATTGCCCGACCGCTGGATCACCCAAAGCCTCCCACGGAACATGCGTAAGATCGCTCGGGAAGGATCCTCGATGGCGAGGCTCCACCCCCGGCGCCCCAGGTCAACGGTCCAGGTCCGAAGGACCCCTCCCGCATCCAAGACGGCGACCATGTTCTTGAAGCCCAGGAGGTTGCTGTTCCTGGCTTTTTCCATGGCGTTGGACCAGAGGACATTCCCCTTCTCCAAGTCGAAGCCGACCAGGTGCTGCCCCGAGGTGAGCAACACCGCGGTATCCCCACAGAGAACAGGAGGATGAGCGACCTCTTCGAGATCGCTTAGAATCGTCGCGAAGCGCTCCTTTCCCGTCGTTGGGTCGATGGAGGTGAGCACTCCCCCCAGCCCCCCGAGGAGGAGGTTCTTGCCGGCGGGAACGGGCCCTACGCCCCATTTGCGGGGGCTTTTGAAGGTATGGACCGGTCGCACCGGGATGTAGAGCAAGGGGGGCAAGGTCCCCTTCCCTTGGATGCTCAGATTTTTGGGGAGGAAACCGGGCAACCTGAGGAGAATCTTGGATTCCTTGGAAGGCGGGATCTCCACAGCGGCTGGCGTTCGAACCGGCTCTCCTTCCTCATTGGTGACGAGCTTTCCGTCCACCAGGATCTCGGCCCCCTTTGGGAGGGTTTTCAGGTAGACGGGGACACGGAGAGTCTTGACCCTGGGTGAGAGGGGGTATTCCGATTCGATTTTCAGAGCGAGGGCCCTGGCCTTCTTCCAATCTCCCTTGGCCATGGCTTCTTCCTTGGCCTTGGCAAGGGCGTTGGCGGAGGAGAGGTAGGAGCGGATTTTGGCAATCGCCTCGTCAATGGGATTCTTCCGCCGGAAGGCTTCGTCCTCGGGCCCTCCCGCCTCCTCGATGAGGAGGAGGATCCCCTCCAGTTTCCGGAGGGAGGAGGGGAGGTCGGGATTCTCCTTGGCCGATTCCATCAAGTACTGGTCCCAGAGCTTCTTGTAATCCCCCCGGATCTTGGTGATCCGAGCTTCAACCGCCCTCTTTTCGCGCTCCCGTTCCGCGTCCACCAGGGCCTTGGCCGAGCGGATCCTCGCGATCTCCTCCTTGGCTTCGGCCTCCACCAGGCTCAGGGGATAGCGCCGTAAAAAATCGCGGTAGAGGTCGATGGCTCCCTGGAAATCGCCGGCGGCGATCTTGGGTTGGGCGTCGATCCGGCCAAAGGCCTCACGAGCCTTCCGTTCATAGAAGAAATAGAGCACCCCAAGCACCATGGCCACCCCCAGGAAGGTGACCAGGATGGCGACTCCGCGCTTGCGGGACCGACTCCGTTCCTCGGACCGAATGAGGTTGCGAATCTTCTCGGAGATGTCCGAGCGATTCCGATCGATCATCAGGATCTTCTGGAGGTAGCGGACCGCTCCCATGGGGTCTTTCTTCTGGACCAGATCGGCTGCGATGGATTCGTAGAGTTCCATCACCCTTTTCTGGTCCCCAGCCTTGCTGTGGACCCCAACAAGCGTCTTTTTGAGTTCGATGTCGTCCGGCCTCGTCTTGAGGAGGCCCTCGAGAACCGATCTCGCCCGCTCGACCTCTTCGAGGTCCAGATAGATTTCGATCAGGCTTTGCCCGGCCTCGTGGGGATCCCGCTCCGGTTTCTCCACCAGGAGGAGGTTTTTGACCAGCTCTTCCCAGGCTTCAAGGTCCGTCGGAATCCGATGCAGGACCTTGTCCAGGATCTCCGCAGCTCCTGCGGGGTTTCCCCCCATGGAAAGGCCGAGCGCAAAGATCTTGTAGTGCCAGTTCGCCCGCGCAGGCTCGTTCTTCATCTCATAGCACTTGGCCGCGAGCTGATGAGCCTCGGGAAGGCCGATCCCATCGTCGATGGCCTTCTCCAGAAGATGGATCGCGTCCTCGAGACGGGACTCTTCGATGCACTCCTGGGCCGTGGGAACGAGTCGGTCGCCGGGAAGGGGACGCACCCACCCCTGCTGGCAAAAGATAGACAGGGTCTTGAATACGTGGAAGGGAGTGATCCCGCTCGAATCGATGATGCGACGGACGTTTCGCTTGCCATCCACAAGCTCGTAGAGGCTGAGACTCGTCTCGTCGAACTGGGCGATATCGGGGCTTTGCTCCGTACGCTCGAAGACATCGCTCTCACTGGAGACTTGCTCCCGGATATAGGCCCACTCATCCAGACGGCGGGCCGCCTCCATCACAAGGGAATCCGCGCTGAAGAAGAAGTGGTCGTTGATGACCCCTTCATGACCTTCGCATTGATTGGCGCCCTCGAAAAATTCCCAGTTTCCGTTTCCCCAGAGGAAGAGGTCGTAGATCTCTTCTTCCATCTGATCCCGGAAACCATCGAGGAAATCTGCCTCTCGGATGGCCCCATTCGCGATCAAGGCCTCTGCTGCCCCCACAGGGTCTCCAATGCTTTCTTTGCGAGCCCCCTGCACCAAATCTTGGGAGATGAAACCCTTGCGAACCAGGCTGTCCAACAGGCGGTCCAGGAAGAGGTGTTCGTTGTAATACAGCGTGACCCCATTCTTATCGAAGAAAAGGGCCCTCCAGCCCTCCTCCCCTTGAATGGAGAGAATCCCAACTTTTTGGTTCATGGCGAGCATCTGAAAGACATCCGCCAATCCCACGCTTGCAAGGTCTCCCTTGAGTGCCATACCTGCCCCTGGGTTTTAGGTCGAAAACGGGCCGAGATCACGAGGCCTATCGATTCCTTATCGAACGCCGTGGCCGGAGATCCTAAGTAGATTCTTCCCTCTCTCCTTGCCCCGAAGACCTTGTGCCTGGGAGAGGAATTCCCCGAACCCCGGCTCTCCCCTTGAGAGAGCAGCTCTTGCATGCTAAAAACCCCTCGGCACTCCCGCCAAGCTAGGCGCCGGATTCGGGAGAGTCCTTACCTCTTGGTCGTTCTTGAGCCTGCTCCGAATCGAGCTTCTTGTCGACAATGCCCCAAAGAAACCACCGAAATCGCCCTTGGCACCTCCACCGGTCCTGGTGGTGGACCCTCCCCAGGTGGGCCATGGGCCGGCTCCATTTTTTGAGAAGCCGGTATGAACTGGCCGAGCCTCTCCTGCTCAAGGCGGTGGATCATCCCCGCTTTTCTTTTTCCTCCTGGCTCCTTCTGGCCAAGATCGCCTTCCTCCATGGACGCGTCAACCAGGGAAGACACCGTCTCCTTCGGGCCCTCGCGGCGAACCCCCGGAAGTTTGCGAAATACCGTAAGGGCTGGATCACCCTGTCCCCACTCTGGATGATCGGACAGGAGGCAGAGGAAGAGGAGGATCCCTGTTCCCGAGTTTCCAAAGATTCCATCCCTTCCAAAGATTCCATCCAAAGCTTTCATGCCTCCGAGTCTTTCGAGGTGGAAGGCCTTGAACAGGAGGAACTCCTCCCCTTTGAACGTCCCGACGGAACTTTCTCCGAGGAAGCTTTCTTGGAATTCTTCTTCGGCCAAACATCCTTCGACGAGGAGGAATTCGATGAGGAAGAGGACGAGGAAGTAGAGGACGAAGAGGAGTTGGAAGACTTCGCGGACGAAGATCCTCATTCCTGGGAGATCTCCGGGAGTTGGGATGCGGACTGGGGGAGCTTTCTCTCCGATGAGCTTTTTTCCCGTTTTCCCGGACAAGCCTTTGGCGAAGCCTATGACGAATCCTTGGACGGGGAATACGAGGACCAGGAGGAGGACTCCGAGCTGGAGGATCCAGAGTTGGATGGGGTATTCGAGGACTCCGACGGACGGGATGGAAAGAGAAGAAGCAGGGGACCTTTGACCGAGGCCCAATACGGGGAGGCCCAATACTGGGAGCGGTTCATCAAGAACCCAGAGTTCTCGAACCCTGTCGAAGCCCGAAAATTCAGCCTGCTCCCCCCCATCCGTCATTCGGAATTCCGGAACCTCGATTGGAGCTACCTCCAGTCCCGGCTCTTCCCCAAGGGGGGAATGCCCGAAGAAGGCGCCGAAGGTAGATCCTGAACGGCTCCCTTCCCCGGGAGGGCTCGCTGAAGAATCCGAGAGAAATCCAAAAGCCCAAAGGGTTTTGTCCCAGGATTCCGCTATGCTTCTTGCCCGTTTTTCACCCCCAAGGTTCCAGATCATGGAACATCGGGGTTCCGAACATGGCCCGAGGGAAGATCCGATGAAGCAAACCCCCTTACGAACGATCCACGAGGAAGCCGGAGCGCGGCTGGTCCCCTTCGGAGGCTGGAACATGCCGCTCCAGTATCGCCCCATCCTCGAGGAAGCCCGCAAGGTCCGCGCCGAGGTCGGCCTCTTCGACCTCTGCCACATGGGGCGCTTCGAGGTCCAGGGTCCGGATGCAGAAGCCTTCCTCCAACGCTGTCTGACCAATGACATCAGCAAGATCAAACCGGGCTTCATCCGCTACGCCCTCCTTTGCAAGGAGGATGGGGGCGTCCTGGATGACGTCCTGGTTTACCACGCGGCAGACCAGGAGGACCGCTACTTTGTCGTGGTCAATGCATCCAACACCGAGAAGGACTGGAACTGGTTGCAGGAGCACAGGAGCGGCTTCGATTGCGAACTGCGCGACCGGACGGCCGAGTTGGCCATGATCGCCCTCCAGGGCCGCCACTCCGCCAAGGTTCTTCAGGAGATCAGCGAACTGGATCTCGGCACCCTGGGCTATTACAAGTGGGCCCCGGCCAAGGTGCTCGGCTTCGACGCTGAGATCTCACGCACCGGGTACACGGGGGAAGATGGATTCGAGATCTATTTCCCCGTGGAAAAGGCCGAGGAGACCTGGAAAGCCCTCGTCGACAAGGGAAGCCCCTTTGGCCTCTGGCCCATCGGTCTCGGCGCAAGGGACACCCTCCGCTTGGAAGCGGGCATGTCCCTCTATGGCCATGAGCTGACAGAGGACATCAACCCCCTCGAGGCCGGGCTCCAATGGGCCGTCCGACTCAAAACCGACTTCATCGGCAGAGACGCCTTACAAAAAATCAAGGAGGAAGGCCCCAAGCGCAAGCTGGTCGGCCTCCGGATCGAAGGAAAACGGGTCCCCCGCCAGGGTTACCCCGTTCTGGCTGGAGAGGAGATGGTTGGCGAAGTCGCGTCGGGAACGTATTCTCCCACCCTCGAAGGGAACATCGCCACGGCCTTCGTTCCCAGTGATCTGGATGAAAGCCGGGAAGACCTCTCGGTCCAGATCCGAAACAGCAGGGCCAAGGCGCGAGTGAGTCCCCTCCCCTTCTACAAGAAAGATTACGAAATTTAGGCAGGGAGGCCTCCCCTCCCCCATAAGGAGAAGAGTTGAACATGGCACCAGCGGACCGCAAGTATCTCAAGAGCCACGAATGGGCCAAGAAAAACGACGATGGAACCATCTCCGTCGGGATCACCGACGTGGCTGTCGAGCACCTCTCGGACCTCGTTTTTTTGGACCTTCCCGAAGTCGGGAAGCAGGTCGAGAAGGAACAACCCTTCGGAGAGATCGAGTCGGTCAAGGCCGTATCCGAACTCCTGGCCCCAGTTTCAGGAGAGGTGGTCCAGGTGCATGAGGACCTGGCCGACAACCTGGACCTTCTCTCGAACTCTCCCTACGAGGATGGCTGGATGATCCGGATCAAGCCCAGCGATGAGACCGAGTGGGAAGGGCTCCTCAGCGCCGAGGACTACGACAAGATCGCCCACGAGGAATAGGCGAGCCATGGATGAGGGTCCGCTGGAGATCCTCCTGGACGGCCCCCACTCGGCCGCCTGGAACATGGCCTTGGACGAGACCCTCTTGGAGACCCCGGGAGCATGGTTTCGTGTTTACCGCTGGTGGCCACGAACCCTCTCCCTTGGCTACTTCCAAAAAGTCGGAGACTTCGAGCGGGAGAGGACCCGCTTGCCCTGGATCCGCCGACCCACCGGAGGAGGCGCCATCCTCCACGACGACGAATGGACCCTGAGCCTCGCCCTCCCCATCCAAAGCCTCGGCCGACAGGTAAGTCAAAGCTATCTCCCTCTCCATCGGGCTGTGCGGAGCGCCCTCGAGGCCCTCGGCGTCCCCCTCGCCCCCCCTCCCTCCGACACCGCTCCCGGGATCGATTCCCACGCACGACCCAGGACCCCTTGGTGCTTCAACGACCCGATCTCACTGGACCTCCTGAGCCCCGACGGCCGCAAAGTCTTCGGCTCCGCCCAGCGTCGCCGCGGCGACCGCGTCCTCCACCATGGTTCCCTCATCCTCTCCCCGGCCCCCGAAACCCCCCGCGCAGGTTTCGCCAAGCCCTTTCCCAACAAAACGCTCCCCCTCCTCCTCGCCCAAACCCTCTCCCAAACCCTGGGGCTCCCCCCACGCCTCCACCTCCGCCTCCCCCCCCCGCTCTGCGCCAAAGCCGACTCCCTGGCCCGAACAAAATTCTCCGCCCCCTCCTGGAACAAAAAACGCTAAGCCCGCCGGGAACGCCCGTAGGAAACGCCTCCCGGCGTTTCAAGTAGAAAACCCCTCCAGGGGTTTTGCGTAGGAAACACCTCCTGGTGTTTCCCTGAAAAGCCTGGAGGCTTTTCCTACAAAAACGTCTGGAGACGTTTTCTACCGGAAACGCCTGGAGGCGTTCCCTACCGACCTTACCTACCCCCCCTTCAGCCCCCACCCCAAACCCGCCGATAAAGCCTCCACTGCTGCGAATTCTCACAAGAGGCA
>DROQ01000046.1 GCA_011321845.1 Planctomycetota bacterium
GTTGTAGCGTGTGAGGGGGGGGGCTTCTCTATATTCCTGGTTGGAATTTGGGGGGGGTTGGTGGGGGGGTGGGGGTGGGGATGGGGTGGGGGTGGGGATGGGGTGGGGGTTCGGAAACGCCTGGAGGCGTTTCCTACTTAAAACCCCTGGAGGGGTTTTCTTCTATAAAGGACCCCCCCTATGCAACAAAAAACTTTGATACCCCAAAAAGAAAATCTCATACCGTTTGAAGGCATTTCGCCACGAATCTCGGTCATCAAGGCTTCCGTCAAGATACAAAACCAGCCCTGAGCAGCCTCATTTGCTGCCTCCTCATACTTGCTCCTGCTTGCCCTCAGCTCTCGATCCCGAAGGGAGGGAGCTATCCTTTATTCAACTTTGCCTCGTTCATTGCCCTCCTTTGGTGGGATCTTTCGAATTCAAGCCTTCGGGCGGCAAAGAAAAAAGCCGCACCAACCTTCTGATTCGAGCTCTAGCAGAGTTTTTCTCTCTACCCAGCGGAAAGCCCGCTTGGCTCATGATGGAAATACCGGAAGGCTGCTGCCCATCTACGGAACGGCCCCACCCAGCAGTTGGTGTCATACGGACTTGCTGGGGGACCCAGAAAACAGCGGCTTGGCAGCCTTCACGGCTCGAATTTCTTCGAATCGTCCACACCATCTTTGGTGGGTGTTTGGTTGTTCCTTTGTTCATTGCGTTTTGACGCTACGTATCATCGTTCGGCTGAAGCAAGCTGCCTCTCCTTTGAGTTTTGGTTCTTTCGCTTTGGATTTGGATCGAAGAGTTCATCCCGTTCCAACAAGGTATGAATCAGGCATGCAAGCTTTCGGGCCGCTGCGCAGCGAGCCACGAGCTTTGGCTTGTTTCGTTTGATCAAGCGCAGATAGAGGCTCTTATGGGGACTCGGTGTTTTACTTCGTACAGCTCCCAGGATCGCTTGCGTCAGCGCCCATCGAAGCGCTTTAGGTCCGCGCCTTGTGATCTTGCCGATCTGGACCTTCCCTGCGGATCCGCGGACACTGGGCGCAAGACCAGAAAAGGCACTGAAAGATTTTGACCTTTGAAAGCGGTCCAAGGTGCAAAGCTCCCCAAGGATCGTTACGCCTATCGAAAGATGAATGCCGGGAATGCTTATGAGGATCTCATAGGCACGTACCCCCTTGACCTTCTCCTCCAATCGCTTCTCCAAAGCACTCTTTTGTTTGCAGAGCAAATCCAAGAGAGCAAGCTTTTGTTGAAGGATGCAAAAGGAGTCGGGAGAAAGGTGGGAGATTGCCTCCTTCCTCCAGGATCTCTTGTAGAAATACTTTTGAGCCGCGGGATAGTTGTTGGAATCGATGAGGGCATGGATCCGTTGGAGCAGAGATTGCTTCATCCCCCTGAGCTTGTGCAGGTGCCTCGTAAGGGCACGAAACTCGCGCTCGTCAAAGCTCGCCTTGTAGGAGGCGGGAAGAGTGCCGGTGGCCATGAACTGGTATTCGAGCGCTTCCACATCTCGTTCATCCGACTTCTTCACAGATCGGGAAATCCCGGGAGTCTTGTTGGTGTCGATGAGGTGGAAGCCGACTTTGCATTCAAGGCAGAGATCGTAAACCCATTCCCAGCCACGTGTTGCTTCGATAGTAAGCGTTACAGGACCTTCGAAGGATTCGAAAAGTTCCTTGAGGTTCTCCGCGGAGGTAGGAAAAGAGCCTTTCCTGCTCTCCCCGGTTGCCAGGTTTAAGGCGCGATAGACAAAGAGACGTTTGTGGTAGTCGCCGAAAATCAAGGTAGTATCTATAGGTAGATTCATTGGACTCCTCCTGGTTTGAAAAAACTCAGCTTAACGCCGAGAACCGGGGGGGTCCTTTTTTGCCATCTACGCAAAACATCTGGAGATGTTTTCTACGTGAAACGCCTGGAGGCGTTTCCTACCGGCGTTTTCTACGTGAAACGCCGGGATGTGTTTCTTACCGGGGTTTTCTACTGGATTTCGACCCAGGTTTGGCCGTCGTTGGCGAGGCTGCGGTTGGCGATGGAGTTGGTCATCGCCGTTGCGCCGTTGATGTAGGCGGCGAGCCCGGCGGGCGGGTTGGCGGTGCCGCTGTAGTGGGTCTTGTCGTTGGGGCTCGCCAGGAGGGCACCATCCTGGTTGATGAAGAAGGTCCGGGTTCCGGAGCGCCCGAAGCTCACGGGCCAGGCGTAAACGCCGAAGTAACCCTGCGCGAGATCGGCGTCCACCGCGGGGTAGGCCGCGGTCTTGCTGCCTTCGCCGAGAGGCGCGGCGCCGGCGCCGGGAAGGAACATGCGGAAGAAGTAGCCGGAGCGCTGCACGCGCCCGCCGCTGTCGACAGCACCGTAGGCCGCCGAGAAGAAGGCGGGATCCAGGCGCTCGCTCAGGTTCGAGCGGAGTCCGCGCACTCCGGAGATCTCCTGCAGAAAACCGAACTCGCCTACCCCGTCATGATTGGCGTCGATGCTCCCCTGGAGTTTGAGCCGGTATTCCGCCGAGTGGATCGACTTGAGCGCTTGGATCGCGCTCACCTCGTTGGCCCGCGCCCGGGCGGCCGTCAACTTCGGAACGGCGATCGTGGCGGTCACCGAGATGACGGCCATGACCGCGATCATCTCGATAAGGGTGAAACCGCTCTCGCCATGACCCCTGTTCCGCCTTCTGCTGCACCCCTTCTTGGTTTTTTTGCTTCCGAACATCTTTCCCCCCTTTGCCTGATGTGAAAAGGTCTGAACCGCTCTGGCCCCGCTATCGGGGGGGAGATGCCCCATCTTGAGAAAAAGCTTAGAGAAAAACACCTAATATCTTTATTTGCAAACACTTAAATCCACAGAAAGGTCCCAATTTTTTCCCATTGCGGACTCATCATGGGCTCCATGAGAGGAAAAGACCTCCCTCCGCCCAAAATAGGCTTTATGATTCCTATTTAACGGCCATGCTCTCCAGAAAATCCCCCTCCCCTTCTTTCCCTGCGACGTTTTCTCCCGCGTTTTTGGCTGTTTAAGCTTGCGCCTAAACAGGATGTTTATATCCTATTTTCATCATGAACATCCAATCCTGGCTCGTCACTGAACCCAAGGCCCCAATGACCTTGGAATCCCGGGAGGAGACCCCCGGCCCCTCCGAAGTCCTCGTCCAAGTCGCCGGCTGCGGCGTCTGCCACACGGATCTGGGCTTCTACTACGATGGCGTCCCCACGCGCCATCCCCTGCCCCTGACCTTGGGGCACGAGATCAGCGGAACGGTCGTCGAGGTCGGCGAAGGCGCCGAGGACTGGCTGGGCAAGAAGGTCATCGTCCCCGCCGTCATGCCCTGCGGAAAATGCGAAGCCTGCAAGAGCGGACACGGCTCGGTCTGCCCCGAGCAGATCTTTCCGGGCAACGACGTCCACGGGGGCTTCGCGACCCACGTCCGGGTCCCCGCGCTCGGGCTCTGCCCGGTCCCCGAGGAGGGGGTCTCCGAGGAGAAGGGCGGCATCCCCCTGACCGATCTCTCGGTCATCGCCGACGCGGTCTCGACCCCCTACCAGGCGGTGCTGCGCAGCGGGCTGGCAGAGGGTGAGCTGGCCATCTTCGTCGGCGTCGGCGGAGTGGGCGGCTTCGGCGTCCAGATCGCCAAGGCCTTCGGCGCGCACACGGTCGCCATCGACGTGGACGCCAAAAAACTCGAAGCGATGAAATCCCACGGCGCCGACCTCTGCCTCGACCCCAGCCAAAGCGACTTCCGCGCCATGAAAAAAGAGATCCGCAGCTTCGCGGGCGACCTCGGCGTCCCCACCTGGCGCTGGAAGATCTTCGAGACTTCGGGCACGCCCCAGGGCCAGCAGACGGCCTTCGGCCTCGTGGGCCATGGGAGCCACCTCTCGGTGGTCGGCTTCACCCCCAAGAAGATCGAGATCCGCCTCTCCAACCTGATGGCCTTCGACGCGACGGCCCAGGGCAACTGGGGCTGCCTCCCCGAACACTACCCCGCCATCCTCGACCTCTGCTTGCAGCACAAGGTGGCCCTGGCCCCCTTCGTCGAGCACCGGCCCCTCTCCTCGATCAACGAGACCTTTGAGGACATCCACGCGCACAAGGTGGAGGGACGGGTGATCCTGATTCCCGACGTCTAGCCCCGGTGCGCCCGCGCAGTTCGGGCGGCGCGGTTCAGGCCGCCCGGTCGCGCAATCCCCGGAAACAACGCTTCCAAAAAACAAGTCAAAACAACAAACGAGTCAAAACAACGAACCGAACAGGACAAGCAAAGAGCAAGAACCATGGAATGGAAGAACCACGATCTCGAGTCGGACTTCTCCTTTGAAGGCATCCGCTACGAAAGGCGTCCCCTGCGCTCGCCGGAGGGGAGGGAGGTGCCGGGGCTGCACAGTGTCTGGATCACCCTGGACAACGAGAAGCAGCTCAACTCCTACACGACCGAGATGGTCAAGGGAGTCATCCTCGGGATGCGGAAGGCTTCGAACGACCGGGCCTGCGCGGCGGTGGTGTTCACGGGGGCGGGGAGCCGTGCCTTCTGCACGGGAGGGAACACCAAGGAGTACGCCGAGTACTATGCGGGTAAGCCGGAGGAATACCGGCAGTACATGCGGCTGTTCAACGACATGGTCAGCGCCATCCTGCACTGCGACAAGCCGGTGATCTGCCGGGTCAACGGGATGCGGATCGCGGGCGGGCAGGAGATCGGGATGGCCTGCGACTTTACGATCGCGCAGGACCTGGCGCGCTTCGGGCAGGCGGGGCCCAAGCACGGCTCGGCGCCCGACGGGGGCAGCACGGATTTCCTGCCCCTCTATGTCGGCGTCGAGGCGGCCATGGAGAGCTGCGTGCTCTGCGAACCCTGGAGCGCGCACAAGGCGGCGCGCCTCGGCCTGACGACCCGGATCGTTCCCGCCCTCCAGGTGGACGGCAGCTATCTGCCCAACCCCCTGGTGGTCACGGACCGTTGGGTGGACCCCGCGAGCGGGGAGATCGTCTACGGCGAGCCCAAGACCGGCGAGGAGCTTGCGGCGGGCAAGGCCCTGCTCAAGAGCGGAACGGTCTGCCTCGACAAGCTGGACGAGGCGGTGGAGGAGATGATCTGGAAGCTCGCGAACACGATGCCGGGCTGCCTCTCCAAGACGATCGAGAGCGTGCGCAAGCACAAGCTCGCCCACTGGGACAAGAACCGCGAGACCAACCGCGCCTGGCTGGCTCTCAACATGATGACCGAGGGGCGGGCGGGCTTCCGGGCCTTCAACGAGGGCGTCGGGAAGAACCGCGAGGTGGACTTCCTCAGGTTGCGCAGGTTGCTGGCGGAGGGGACCCCCTGGGGGGACGAGCTGCTAAACGAGGTGCTCCCGCGAAGGGAGGAGGAGGCCTGCTCTTGAGCGAAGTCCCAAGCAGAAGCCCCCGGGACCGGGAGACGACCCGGACCATCGCGGTCCTGCTGCGCGAGCTGGAGCCCCGGGACCTGGAGGCCCTGGTCGCCTTGGACCAGCTCCATTCGGAGCTGGGGGACCAGGGCAGCGGCAACCCCGAGCGGTGGCGCAAGGCGCTGGAGCGCTTCCTGGAGCCGAGGCCGGCCGAGGAGCTGCGGGTCGCCCTCGGGGCCGAGGGAGAGGAGGGGCTGGTCGGCTACCTGCTGGGGGAGGTGCGGGCCTTCGAGTTCGGGTCGGAGCCCTGCGGCTGGGTGTTCTCGGTGGGAGTCCACCCGGACCTGCAAAAATCGGGGATCGCCTCGAGCTTGATGCGGGAGGCCTGCCGGCGTTTTGCGAACGCCGGGGTGCGGACCATCCGCACGATGGTGCGCCGCAACCAGATCCCCGTCCTGCGTTTTTTCCGGGCCAACGGCTTCGTCGGGGGGAGCTTCGTCCAGTTGGAGCGCAGCCTGGACCTCGAGCCGTCCGCCGGAGAGGAAGCGACACTAGACCGACCAAAGGAAGGTGCATGATGACCGACAGCCCGATCAAGAGTGAAACCCATTTCGGAGGCCAGGTCCTCGAGCTGAGACTCGCGCGGCCCAAGGCCAACATCCTGGACGCGGCCATGACCCAGGCTCTCACCGAGGCCCTGGAGGAGGCCCGCGGGGAACACGACCTCAAGGCCATTCTGATCGAAGGCGAAGGGGACCACTTCTCCTTCGGCGCAAGCGTCGAGGAGCACCTCCCCGGCAGCTACCAGTCCATGATCCTCGGCTTCCACCGGATCTTTCGGACCATGTTGGAGCTGGGGATCCCCACGGTGGCGGCCGTGCGCGGGCAATGCCTCGGGGGAGGTCTCGAGCTGGCGATGTTCTGCACGCGGGTCTTCGCTTCGCACAACGCCAAGCTCGGCCAGCCGGAGATCCAGCTCGCGGTCCTGCCCCCCATCGCCTCCTTCTTCCTGGCCGAGCGCGTCGGCCGCCCCAGGGCCGAGGAGCTATGTCTCAGCGGACGTATTGTGGGAGCCGAGGACGCCATGCGCCTGGGCCTGGTGGACCACGTCTCGGACGACCCGCACCTGGCCGCGCTGAACTGGATCGAGGAGGCCCTCCTCCGGCATTCGGCCGCCGCGCTCAGGCAGACCAACTTCGCCCTTCGCATGGAGCTGCAGGAACGATTCGAGCGGACCATCCCCCGGATCGAAGAGCTGTACTTCGACGAGCTGATGCAGACCAAAGACGCCGTCGAGGGACTCCAATCCTTCCTCGAGAAACGGCCCGCCAAATGGAGCAACCGATGACCGACAAGAGCAGCAATCCGGCCACCGCCCTGATCCAGGAGCAGGAGGCCCTCTACCGTGACTACAGTTTCCCCGAGGTGCAAAAGTGGAAGGCCCGCACGGGGGGGCTCGCGATCGGCTTCATGCCCATCCAGATCCCCCGCGAGCTGCTGCACGCGATGAACGTCCTCCCCGTCGGCATCGTCGGCGCGGGCGACGACATCGAGATCATCCGCGGGGACGCCTACTTCCAGTCCTACATCTGCCACATCCCGAGGTCGACCATCGAGCTGGGGCTCAACGGCAGCCTCGACTGCCTCGACGGCATGATCTTTCCCGCGATCTGCGACGTCATCCGCAACCTCTCGGGCATGTGGAAGCTGCAGTTCCCCGACAAGTTCTCCTGGTATCTCGACGTCCCGCAGGACTTCGACCCGGAGATCGGGGGGCAGTTCTACCGGCACGAGCTGAAGGAGATGGCGAAGGAGCTGGAGCGGCGTGGCGCCAGGCCGCTGACCGACGAGGCGCTCAAGGCCTCGATCGAGATCTACAACAAGCACCGCGCGCTGGTGAAGGAGCTCTACGATCTCCGCATCAAAGAGCCCTGGAAGGTGCCGACGGCGGAGCTGTATGTGCTGCTGCGCGCAGGGCTCGTGGTCCCCGTCGAGGACGCCATCCAGACGATGCAACGCTACCTGGATCTCGTCCGCGCAGACGAGACGCGCAAGCCCATGGACCAGGCGCGGGTCCTGCTGGTCGGCTCCTTCTGCGAGCAGCCTCCGCTGGGGTTGATCCGCAGCCTGGAGCGGGCGGGCTGCTACATCGTCGATGACGACCTGGTGCAGGTGCACCGCTGGATCAAGCACGAGATCGCGCCGGGGGACGACCCCCTCGGGGCCCTTGTGAACGCCTTCCTGACGGACTCGGTCGAGAGCCCGACGCGCTACATCGACGAGGGCGAGCGCGGGCAGGAGATCGTCAAGCGCACGGAGGACGCGGTGGCGGAGGGGGTGCTCTTCTGCGCGCCGAGCTTCTGCGATCCGGCCCTGCTCGACCAACCGATGACCGTCAAGGCCATCGAGAAGGCCGGCATCCCGTGGACCGCCTTCAAGTATTCGGAGGACACGGGACAGTTCCAGGTGATCCGCGAGCAGGCGGGGACCTTTGCCGATTCGATCAAACTATGGAGTGGAGTCTGAACATGAGTAGCAAGAACCAACAGGCCTACGGGCAAGAGGGCGCGGCCGTCCAGAAGGACTCCAGCCAGCTCCGTCAAAAGCAGATGATCGCAGCCCACTACGACCGGCTGGCCGAAGCCGAGAAGACGGGGGAGAAGGCGGTCTACACCTTCGTCCCGGGGAACCTGACCGAGCTGATGCTGACCTTCGACCTGCTGCCGGTCCTTCCGGAGATCAACGCGCTGCAGTCGGGAATGCGGGGCAAGTCGCGCAGTTACATCAGCGCGGCCGAGAAGCTCGGGCACTCCGAGGATGTCTGCACCTACGTCAAGTGCGACGTGGGCATGCTCAAGTCGGGCAACGTCGGGCCGACGGGCAAGCACCTGCCCGACCCCTCTCTCCTGCTGCTCTCCTACACGGGCTGCTTCACCTTCATGAAGTGGTTCGAGATCCTCAAACAGGAGTACGACTGCCCCGTCGTCATGCTGCACGTCCCCTACCAGGCGGACGGCAAGATCACGGACTCGATGCGCAGCTATGTCGTCGACCAGCTGAAAACCAAGGTCATCCCCGTCCTCGAGGAGGTCTCGGGCGTCAAGTATGACGAGGACCGGCTGAAGGGCCTGCTGGCCAACTCGGCCAAGGCGGAGGACGACCTGGTCGCGGTGCTGGAGATGGCCAAGAACAAGCCCTCCCCCATCGACGCCTACTTCGGCGGGGTCTACTACATCGGGCCGATCTTCACGGCCTTCCGTGGGACCGAGGACGCGGTCGAATACTACAAACTCCTGCGGGCCGAGGTCGAGGAGCGCGTGCGCCTGGGCAAGGGGCCGATCACGCCCGAGGGCGAGATGAAGGAGGAGAAGTTCCGGGTGGTGGTCGAGGGGCCGCCCAACTGGACCAGCTTCCGCAAGTTCTGGAAGATGTTCGCCGACGAGGGCGCGGTGGTCGTGGCTTCGTCCTACACCAAGGTGGGCGGAGTCTACGACAACGGTTTCCGGCACGACCCGGAGCGGCCGCTCGAGAGCCTGGCCGAGTACTGCCTGGGTTGCTACACCAACCTCAACCTGCCTTCGCGCGTGGACATGCTCGAGCGCTACATGGACGAGTACCAGGCGGACGGCCTGCTCATCAACTCGATCAAGAGCTGCAACTCCTTCAGCGCGGGGCAGCTCATGATCCTGCGCGAGGTCGAGAAGCGGACGGGCAAGCCGGGGGGCTTCATCGAGAGCGACCTCGTGGATCCGCGGTACTTCTCCGCGGCCAACATCAAAAACCGGCTCGAGTCCTACTTCCAGATGATCGAGCAGAAGCGGATGGGGGACGCCAAGGCCGCCGAAGAAAAAGAAGAGGTGCAAGGATGAAATACTGCGTCGGCATCGACCTGGGCTCCACGACCACCAAGGCCGTCGTCCTGAACGAGGAGGGCAAGGTCATGGGGCGGGGCATTACGAACTCCCGCAGCAACTACGAGGTGGCCTGCGAGGTTGCAGTCGCCGAGGCGCTGATCAACGCGCGCTTCGGCCTGATCGAAGGCAAGCTGCAAGAGCGCGGGGTGGACGAGAAGACCCGGCGTGAACAGCTCGAGGAGCTGGAGCAGGGTTTTCGGCTCGCGCAGTATCTCGACCAGTGCAACATCCTCCGGGAGGAGATGGAGCCTCTGACGGCAGTGGCGGGGGAGCCCTTCCCCGAGGCCGTCGGAGGCATCCTCACGGGGATGGAGAAGGAGGCGAGCGAGCTGTTCGGGAAGGGGTCGCGGCGCAAGAGCGATTTTTTCCGGGACCTGGCGGGGAGTCGTTACCTGGCCATGGCCGAGCAGGTGGCCAAAGACATGGAGCTGTCCTACGACCAGCTCGTGGGCCTCTTCGACAAGGCCATTCTGCGGGTGGAGAACCATCCCTCGGACGCGGACGCCTTTGGGCGCTGCATCCGGGCGGCGCTCTCGGCGACGCATTTCGACTCCGAGGTGTTTCGCGAATCGGTCGAGGAGGCCGGATCCCTCGAGCTGGAGCAGGTCGGGAGCGTGGGCACGGGATACGGGCGGCAGACGCTGCCCTTCCCCAAGGAGGACATCCGCTCGGAGATCCTCTGCCACGGGCTGGGGGCGCACGCGATGTTTCCGGGGACGCGCACGGTGCTCGACATCGGCGGCCAGGACACCAAGGCCATCCAGGTGGACCCCCAGGGCATCGTGACCTCGTTCCAGATGAACGACCGCTGCGCGGCGGGTTGCGGGCGCTACCTCGGCTACATCGCTGACGAGATGAACCTGGGGCTGCACGAGCTGGGACCGCTGGCCTGCAAGTCCAAGCGCTCGGTCAAGATCAACTCGACCTGCACGGTGTTCGCGGGGGCGGAGCTGCGGGAGCGGCTCTCGCTGGGCGAGAAGCGCGAGGACATCCTCTCTGGGCTGCACCGCGCGATCATCCTGCGGGCGATGTCGCTGCTGGCGCGCTCGGGGGGCGTGGAGAACGAGTTCACCTTCACCGGTGGCGTCGCCAAGAACGAGGCAGCGGTGGGCGCGCTGAAGAAGTTGATCTTCGAGAACTACGGCGAGGTCACCCTCAACATCTCGCCCGATTCGATCTACACGGGCGCGTTGGGGGCGGCGATCTTCTCCCACCGGGAGTGGATGCGAAGCGACGAAGAGGAAAAGGTCTCCGCGTGAGCGGGAAGGAGAAACGATGAGCATTACGGAAACGAGCCCTCTTCTCTGCGCCGGCGTGGACGTCGGCTCTTCGCTGGCCAAGGTCGTCCTGATGGAGGACCGGGGACCGGAGGGGGCCAGGCTGATCCATGGCATGTCGGAGCGGCTTCGCAAGCGGGAGCCGCGGGTCGTGGCGGAGAACCTCTTCGAGCGCTGCCTGAGCGAGAGCGGGCTGCGCCAGGACCAGCTCGAATACATCGCGACGACCGGCGAGGGGGAGGTGCTGCCGATCCGGACGGGGCACTTCTACGGCATGACGACGCACGCGCGTGGGGGGCTCTTCCTCGAGCCGGAGGCGCGGGCCATCATCGACGTGGGTTCGCTGCACGCGCGCGCGGTGTTGATGGACGATCGGGCCAAGGTGCTCGGCTACAGGATGACGAGCCAGTGCGCGTCGGGCTCGGGGCAGTTCCTCGAGAACATCTGCCGCTACCTCGGGATCACTCTCGACGAGATCGGGCCTCTTTCGCTGGAGGCGGACGACCCCGAGCAGTGCTCGTCCATCTGCGCGGTGCTGGCCGAGACCGACGTGATCAACATGGTCTCGCGCGGGATCTCCGCGCCCAACATCATCAAGGGCATCCACCAGTCGATGGCGGGGCGCTTCGTGCGGCTGCTGAGCGCGGCCAAGGCCCAAGGCGTCGTGCTGGTGACCGGCGGGCTCTCGGCGGACGTGGGCCTTGTGCAGACCCTGCGCGAGGCGGCCGAGGAGAACGAGAAGCCGCTGGACTTCCGGACGCACGAGCACAGCGTGCTGGCCGGGGCGATCGGAGCGGCGCTGTGGGGGGCCTTCCGCGCGCGCAAGCTGGCGACCAAGGGCATCCGCCTCAGCCAAGGGTCCTAGAACTTCATTCAACGTCAGGAGCGAAGGCACCGGACGCGGGGAAGCAAGAGAAGATGAAAAGAGCGGTCGTTGCAGACACTCGGCAATCCAATCGAACGAGGCGGGAAATGAGAGTGCTAGGGAAAAGGACATGGGCGAGCAGAACTTACCCTTAGTCTGCCAAACGAACAGTGGCGGAAATGAAAGAGTGCGGGAACATGAGATGTGGAAGCAGAGCCGACACTTGGCCTGCTAATCGACGGATGCCGGGTATGAGAAAACAAGAGAAGATGACATGTGCGAATAGAGCCGATTTTCGGCCTGCAAATCGAACGATGCCGGGAATCAGCGAGCAAAGGAAGATGAAATGTGTAGGCAGAGCTAGCACTTTGCCTGCCAGCTGAACAGTGGCGGAAGTGAGTGAGCAAAGGAAGATGAGATGAGCGAGCAGAGCACAGTCGCAGGTCGCCTCTCCCTCGAGGGCCGCTGCGCCCTCGTCACCGGCGGGGCCGGGGGCATCGGTCAGGCCGTGGTCCGCGTCCTCGCCGAAGCCGGAGCCAAGGTCTGCTCCGTGGACCTCCCCGAGAGCGCCTCTCCGGAGGGAGCCTCCCTTCACCTTTGCGCCGACCTCTCCCAGGAATCCGCCGCCCAGGCCCTCATCCAGGACTGCGCAGACAGGCTCGCCCCTCCAAGCCTCCTCGTCCACTGCGCCGGCATCACCCGTGACGGCGTCCTCTGGAAACTCTCCGCCGAGTCCTGGTCCCAGGTCCTGCGCGTCAACCTCGACGCCGCCTTCTACCTCCTCAAACACCTGACCCCCCATTTTCGCCAGCAGGACCGCAGCGCCGCCGTCCTCCTCTCCTCCATCAACGGCGAGCGAGGCAAGTTCGGCCAGAGCAACTACGCCGCCAGCAAGGCGGGACTCATCGGCCTCGCCAAGACCGCCGCCCGCGAGCTCGGCCGCTTCGGCTGCCGCGTCAACGTCATCGCCCCCGGCATGGTCCGCACCCAGATGACCAAAAACCTCCCACCCGAGATCCAACAGAGAGCCGCCGAAGAGACCGTCCTGGGCGGCATCGCCGAGCCCCAGGACATCGCCGACGCCGCCCTCTTCTTATGCTCAGACCTTTCCTCACAAATCACCGGCCAAGTCCTCCGCGTCGACGGAGGCCAACTGATCGCATGACACCTCCCTATCAAGATCCCGACCAGGAAAACCTCGAACACGAAGACGTCTACGTCCGAGGCCTCAAGCCCAGCGACCTCGACGCCGTCATCCGCCTCGACGCCAAAAACACCGGCAAGCGCCGCGAGGAATACTTCAAAGTCAAACTCCAACAAAACCTCCAGGAGACCGGCGTCAAGATCTCCCTCGCCGCCGAAATCGACA
>DROQ01000047.1 GCA_011321845.1 Planctomycetota bacterium
GCAGCTCGGCGAATTTGGGAAAGGAACCCGGCTCGAAAAACACCGACCCGAATTCATAAAGATCGTAACGATCGGTCTTTCCCTCTCTCCGCTCCCTTCTTGCATGAGGGAAGTAGCTCTCGAAGATCTTCTTCCATCCCGGCTGCAATCGGCTCTGGGCCAAGACCGCCCACTGAGGCCGGTGGAGGTAGCCATAAGTCGCCATCCGGTCCAAGGCCTTGGCCAGCCCTCCTGGGTCTTGCAGGATCATCAAGCCATCCAGGACGGGATGCCCCCGGTACGTCTCCAGTGCCCAGGGCGCAGGGGTGGCGAAGCCATGGAGGATGGCCTCCCCCGGCACGAGGGTCGCAAGTTCCTTCCCCATGATCCGAACTGGGGGAGCCGCCCGCTCGGCCCAAACCCTTAGGGTCGTCCGCATCCCCATTACCCCCACCCCACAGAGGATTCCGATTCCCGCCCATCGAGGCAGCCCCAGGAGAAGCCGCGCGCAGATAAGCGCGAGAAAGGGTGAAAAATAGACCAGCCAGAAATCATGGAGCATCGCGTGCCCACGGAACACGAGAGTATGCAGTCCCCCCACAAAGAGGAAAGCAAGGGAAGGCAGAGTCAACCGCTTCCGAAACCCAAGGGTCGCCAGGATGGCCAACCCGAAGACCAGGGGAGTGTAGCCAAAACGGAACATCTCCCACTGTCTGGCGAAGAAGGCGCCCAGGCCCGGCATCCAACCCTTACCCGCGAGAACCTGCAAAAGGTAATGCCCCCAGGAATCCCCGGCCCCACCCCGCAGGTCCCCCATGGACCAAAGGACGTGGAGTAGGTGGGTCCCGATCGAAGCCAAGGAGACGAGAAAGAGAGAGAGGAAGAAGAGCAGGCGCATCTTCAGCCAGGGCAGGGCCTCCACACTGTCCCGGGGCCGACTCAGCTCGTGGAGCGCCAAAAAGGGGGCCAGGTAGAGAACGGGATAATCGAAGAGCCCACCCAGGAAGAACAGCGGGAGAAGAGCGAAGCGCCGCCCCCTCAAGTAGAGCAGAACGATGCCCAGTAGGAAGGCCAGGCAAAAGGGCTCGTAGGAGAGGTTGATTCCGTGCACCCCCGTCATCGGAAACAGCAGGAAAAGGGTCAGGCTGGCGAAAGGGGGGACCGCGACCTCCTTGGCGAGTTGGAAAAGGAGAAGGAAGGCTGCGAGGGCGGCAAAAAAAGGAAGGATGCGCAGGACCAGCGGGCTGAAGGAACCAGTCACCCGGAGGACCAGGGAGGTCAGGAGGTCGAGGGTCGCCGGATGCATCTGGTAGTGCACCCAGTCCTTTTTCGGGCTCGGCTCCAGGTTGCGGATCTGTGCCCCCCTCGTCTCGGCATAGCCGTAGCGAAGGTAATTGGCCGCGATCCTCCCGTTCTCGTTCCCGATGTAGTCGGCGATCCCCTCCACCCGCGAAAAGGGGGTGCTGGCCCGATACCCCCAGATCCCGAGAAGGAGGACCAAGGCCAGCCCGCAGAGGAACTTCCAGCTCCTCCCCTCTTCCCCCGCCTGGACCCCTTCCCCCCTGAGGAAGGCCTGCATCTTCACGATTCCTCTTTTCCTTCCTCCCCCTCGCCTCCTGGATCCTCGCCGCTCCCATTCCCCTGCTTGGTGCTCTCTCCTCGGACTCTTTCGAGTTCGCAACGGTTTCCACCCAGTGCCTGGGCACGCTCGAGGGCGGTCTCCGCCAAGGTCAAAATCGTGTCCAGGAAGAGGGTTTCCCCTCCATGGTGCACGGAGATCCCGACGCTTAGGGAAATGCGAATGGCTTTTTTCCCCGAAAGGAGGTCGAGCTGCTCCACTTCGGAACGGATGCGTTCGGCGGCGACCAGGGCTCCCTCCTCATCCGTGTGCGGAAGGATCCAGAGAATACGATCCTCGGTGAGGCGCCCCACCAGGTCGGTGCTTCGGGATTTTTGTTGGAAGATCCGCCCCAGTTCCCGCTGGATCAAAGCGTGCGAATCACGACCATAGAGGTCCGCGAGGCGGTCCAGCCGGTCCACGCGGCAAACGGCGAGGGTCAGGGGAAAGCCATAGCGCTTGGCCCGAGCGAACTCCCGCTTTGCCTGGATCCGTGTCTCGGCCACCCCCAGAAGAGAAGTCCTCGGGAGATCCCAGGCTTTTCCCCCTCCCTCGCCGGGATTTCGAAACCCCGTCCCCTTTGCGCCCTGTCCAAACCTTGCCATTGGCTCCTGCTCTCCCAAAAACCCAGAAGACTCCGAGGGGCACCGCCCCCTCCAGCCCTCAATGTCCATCGCTCCTCTCCCATTGTTCGACCAAAGCGAGGGGGCGACCGAAATTGGCGAAAGGAGTAAACCATAACGAGGGATTCCGCCAGGGCTCTGAAGAATCCACCAAACGGGAGGGCAGGGGGATCCGAAGCAAAGTTCCCTTGGGAAGGGTCGGAGAAAGGGAGGGGTAAGGAAGCTGAGGCCCGGACAACAGGCTCGGTACAAAAAAATAGGGACCCGTCGCGGGGTGGAGAGGGCGGTTAGGGAGGGGATTGTCCCCATCCCACGACGGGTCACCGGTAATACCTTGGTCTGCCTTCGACTCCAAAGCAAGTTTCGGAGGGGAGGATCTAGGATCCAAAACTTGCCATGAACAAGGGTCCAAACACCCGGAGGGCTTGAATCCTACAGACGTTTTCCCACCTCAAGAGGTGGATGAAACGGACGAGTGAACGTCAGACCATTTGAATCGATTGTCACCTTTCCTCACTGCCAAGCACTCTCAGCAGTGCCCGATCGAGTTTCCCGACTCCATCGAGTCAAAGAAGTGTGACACCTGATCCCCTAGTTTTCAACATGTTTTCCACGGTTTTTTTCCCGAAGCATCTCAGCTTCGGGACGAGACCAGGCGCAAAATGGCCTTCCACTCCTTGGGACGGACCGGTTGGACCGAGAGGCGGCATCCCTTTTGGAGCAGCATCATGTCCTCCAAGGCGGGAATTCTTTTTAACTCCTCCCGGAGCAGGGGTTTCTCGAAGGCTTCGACAAAGCCGATGTCCACGCAGTACCAACGCGGTTCGTCGGGGTGGGCCCTGGGGTCGAAGTGGGGATGAGAGGGGTCGAACTGGGTCGGGTCGGGGTGGGCCTCGGCAACGACCTCGGCCCTTCCGACGATGGCCATGGGGGCGACCCTGGAGTGGTAGAAGAGAATCCCATCTCCCACCCTCATTTCGTCCCGCATCAGGTTGCGCGCCTGGTAGTTCCGCACTCCGTCCCAGGGAGTCACCCCCTCCCTCTCCAGGTCCTGGATGGAATAGACATTGGGCTCGGATTTGAAGAGCCAGTACCGTTTTTTCCCCGCCATGGTTTTCCTAGGTCTCCTCGAATGCCCTGCCCTCAGACCAGAGCGATCGGTTTCCTGCCGTCCAAGCTTTCTGTGCGGCCCACAAGCCAATGGGCCACCCCTCGCCGCTCCAGAGCCTCGACCAGGGCCGCGCTCCCTTCCTCGTCCACGAAGAGGAGGAGGCCTCCGGAGGTCTCGGCGTCCGAGGCGAGAGCGACCTGCTCCTTGGTCAGCCCCCCTGCCAGTTCCAGTTCCTCCCCGAGGTGCTGGAGGGTCCGAGCGGTCCCCCCGCTCACCACCCCGGCCTGGATCAGAGACATGGCTCCCTCGGCCGCTGGCAAGCCCGCGGCGTCGAAGACAATGCGGATCCCACTGGAGCAGGCGACCTCGTAGGCGTGCCCCAGGAGGCCGAAACCAGTCACATCGGTGGCCGCCCTCACGCCCGCCTCCAAAGCCGCCTCCGAAGCAGCACGGTTGAGGGTGGCCATCTGCTCCATGGCCGCCTGTGCCACGGCCTCATCCACTTTTTTGGCCTTCATGCCTGTGGTGATGGCCCCCATTCCCAGAGCCTTGGTCAGATAGACCTGCTGGCCCGGGGTTGCGGCATCGTTGGAGAGGATCCGGTCCAGGGGGACCAGGCCGGAAACCGCGAGTCCGTATTTGATCTCAGTATCTGTGACCGAGTGCCCCCCGGCGAGGACGGCACCTGCCTCTTCGATCTTTTCCTGGCCGCCCGAGAGAATGACCCCCAGGATCTCGGGATCGAGGGCCTCGGGCCAGGCCACGATGGAGAGGGCGGAAATGGCCTTGCCCCCCATGGCGTAGACATCGCTGAGAGCGTTGGCAGCGGCGATCCGGCCGTAAAAGCAGGGGTCATCCACCACGGGGGGGAAGAAATCGACCGTCTGTACGAGACCTGTCTTTTCATCCAGCCTTACAACTCCTGCGTCATCCAGGGTGGAGGGTCCCACAACCAGGGAGGGAGGGGGATCCTTGGGGAGATAGGCGAGGGCCTTCACGAGGTCCTCGGGAGCCATTTTCGCCGCTCAACCCGCACAACCCGCGTAATCGGTGAGTCGCTTTCCTTTTTTCCAAAATGCCATGCGCGGAGATCATAGGAAGGCATCCCGCCCCGCCAAGGGTAGGCCTGGAATATTCCCGCCCTCGTCGGAGGAAGGGGAAGGCAAGGGCAGGGTCAGAGCTTCGCCACCTGCCCCGCAACCTCGAGATCGTCGGAGGGAGCGAGGGAGCGGAGGTCCAGGTAGACAGCGTTGTCGCCAATCCGGGCCCAGAGAGAAGGTCGGCCCATCCTCCATCTCCGCAGGAGGGCGTCGGGGTCCGGGATCCCACGAATGCGTACGGCCCGGCTCTCGATCCCCCTGGCGGGAGTGGAGCCCGAACCCACAAATGCGGTCGAGGGGACGACGTCCAGTTGGGCGCCCTGAAGGGAGGGAAGGGCCTCGAGGCGGGCACACAGCGTTTCGGCCCGGCGCTCCAGTGCGGAGGGGGGCTCGAAGATGCCCCGGAGGACCGGAATCTCCTTTTTGGGCTCTCCATAGAGGTAGACACGCAGAGTGGCCTCCAGGGCGGCCAGCTCGAGCTTGGATTGGCGCAGGGCGCGGTAGAGGGGGTGGGAGGCGACCTTGCCCACCCACTCCTTCGAGCCTACGAGGATGCCGGCCTGACAGGAGCCGAGCAATTTATCCCCGGAGAAACAGCAGAGGTCCACCCCCGCCCGCAGGGAGGCCTGCACCGAGGGTTCACGGGCGTCGTGCGGGAGAGCTTCGTCGAGGAGGAGGCCGGAGCCGAGGTCCTCGAAGACGGGAATCCCATTTTTTTTGCCAAGGGCCACCAGCTCGGGAAGAGCGACTTCTTGGTGGAAGCCCTCGATGCGGTAGTTGCTGGGATGCACCTTGAGAAGGCAGCCCGTCTCAGGGCCGAGAACCCGCTCGTAGTCGCTGAGACGGGTCCGGTTGGTGGCCCCCACCTCGACCAGCTTGCAACCCGCCTGGAGCATGACTTCTGGCATGCGAAAGCCTCCGCCGATCTCCACAAGTTCCCCACGGGAGACGGGGACCTCCCGGCCTTGGGCCAGGACCTGGAGGCCGAGCAGGGTGGCAGCGGCGTTGTTGTTGACGACGAGGGCGTCCTCCGCTCCTGTCAGTTCGCAGAGCAGATCCCGAACAGCATGTTCTCGCCTCCCGCGACCTCCCGTTGCCGGATCGACTTCGACCAAGGCTTGTCTCCCCACCTCGCCCAGGGCTTCGATCGCTGCATCGCAGAGCGGAGCCCTTCCCAGCCCAGTGTGGAGGAGGATGCCGGTCGCGTTGAGGACCCGCCGGTGGTAGGGAGTCTCCAATTCTTCGCGGATGGAAGCCAGGCTCTCCCCAAGGGCCTCCTCCCCCAGCCGCTTGTCTTCGGGGTCCAATCCCCCGGCCCTGCGCCCCTCTTCCCGCAGTCTGCCGACCAGGACACGGGCCGCCTTGGCCGCCAGCCGATGCGGGACCCCCTCTTGGAGTCTCAAGAGACGGTCCACCGAGGGAAGATGGCGGAGTTGCATCTTTTTTGGGGAAGACATGCCGTAGAATCATAAGGGATCCAGTCGCCTCCCGCTTTACCCGGCTTCAAAACTTACCCGGCTTCAAAACCTTCCCACAGATGGTTCGATCTCATGATCCCTCAGGGGTAAACTCGAGTCGAATGGTGAAGATCTTGGTTCCCCAGCCGGCCCCGGAGGAGCAGGTCGCAGCTCTCGCGAGGGGTTGCGGCCTCTCTCCGGTCTTGGCGGAGGTGCTCTGGAACCGGGGACACCGGGAGTTGGACCAGGCCCGGGCCTGGCTCGAGGCCGACCCCAGCGGCCTGGAGGATCCCTGGAAGTTTCACGGGATGGAGGCAGCGGTCGAGCGCGTGCGCAAGGCCCTTTACGACCGTGAGAAAATCCTGATTCACGGGGACTACGACGTGGATGGGCTCACGGGGACGGTCCTCCTCCACTCCTTCTTCAAGCTCTGCGGAGCGGATCCGGCCATCCACATCCCTTCGCGCCAGGAGGGCTACTCCTTCTCCGAAACCAGCATCCAGCGGATCCGGGAGGGGGGATTCGGTCTCTGCGTGTCGGTGGACAACGGAACGGCCGAGGTCGATGCCATCGCCGAGGCCCAGGCGCTGGGCTGTGACGTCATTGTCACCGACCACCACGCGACGGGACCCGAGATCGCACCGGCCCATACCATCCTCAATCCGCGCCTGGCCCATTCGACCTATCCCTTCCCCGACCTCGCGGGGGTGGGGGTGGCTTTCAAGCTGGCCTGGGCCGTCGCCCAGAGCTTCTCCAAGCGAAAGATCCTTTCCGAGGATTTCCAGCGATTCATGGTCGAGGCATCGGCCCTGGTTTCTCTCGGCACGGTGGCGGACGTCGTCCCCCTCCACGGGGAGAACCGCATCCTCGTGCGCCAGGGTTTGAAGGCTCTGCTCCATTCGGGGCATCCGGGTCTTCGGGCGCTGATCGACGTCCTGGGGCCGCGCTACGGCCTCGAAGCCGAAGATGTCTCCTTCCGCCTGGGTCCCAGGATCAACGCCGCGGGTCGCATGGGGCGCGCGGAGCTGGCCATCCAGCTCCTCACCGCCCGCTCCTACGGCGAAGCCCGGAAGCTGGCGCAAAAAATCGAAAGCCTCAACCGGCAAAGGCAACAGATCGAGCGCCGGACGGTGGCCGAAGCCATGGATAAACTAAGGAGAGATCCCAAGCTGGAGGAGCGCCGGGTGATCCTCGTCTGGGACTCGGGCTGGCACCTCGGCATCCTGGGGATCATCGCCGCCAGGCTCTCGGAGACCTTCCATCGCCCGGCTCTGGTTCTTGCCCCCAAGGACGGGAGGGCACGGGGCTCTGGCCGGAGCTTTGGAGAAACCAACCTCAAACATCTCCTCGACGCGGCGGGGGACCTCCTCTGCCGCTACGGAGGTCACGCCAAGGCCGTAGGCCTGGAGGTGGAGGAGAGCAAACTCCCGGCATTGGGCGAGCGCCTCGAAGAGGCTGCCTCTCGGCTCCCCCCCTACGCTCCCCCTTCGATCCGAGTGGACGCGAGCGTCGGGCTCGACCACTGGAACCGAACCGAGTTGAGCATGCTCGACAAGTTCCGTCCTTTTGGTGCGGGCAATCCCTTGCCCAAGTTCCACGCGGGAGGGGTGCGCATCGGGAGGCAGATGAAACGCATCGGCCCGGATGGCCGGGGGATCACCTTCACCGCCATCCAGAACGGCCGGGCCATCAAGGGTCTCGCCTACAAACTGGGGGAGCGCATGCAGGAATTCTTCAAACAACCGGCCGATTGGAATCTTGTCTACACCCCGCGCGTTCCGATGAGAGTCGAAGAGGGTTGCATCGAACTCTTCGTTCACGCCCTCGAACGCCAGGTCCAGAGCGAAGCCCCGGAGCCCCTGAGGAAGCATGGAAACAGATCCAGAACCGATACAACCCGAGGTTAAGGTCGAGGTGGAGGAGTCTCCTCCCCCCACCAGGAAACCTGGCATCGTCCGAAGGCTCTATGACTGGGTTCTTCACTGGGCTTGGACGCCCTATGGAACGCCGGCGCTCAGCATCCTCTCCTTTACCGAATCGAGCTTCTTCCCCATCCCTCCGGATGTCCTCCTGCTTCCCCTGACTCTGGCGCGCCGGGCGCGCTGGCGTTTTTACGCTCTGGTCTGCACCCTGGGGTCCGTCCTGGGGGCATTTTTCGGATACTACATCGGCTATGTGCTCTGGAACGAACTGCCATGGATCCAGGAGACCTTTTTCAAAATTCCGGGGGTCACCCATCATGGCTTCGAGCGGGTCCAGGGACTCTTTGCGGAGTGGAACTTCTGGATCGTCTTCACGGCGGGCTTCACGCCCATCCCTTTCAAACTCTTCACGGTCAGTGCAGGAGTTTGCAAGGTGAGCCTCCCCATGTTCGCCCTGGCGGCCGTGGTGGGGAGGGGCGCGAGATTCTTTCTCGTCTCCTGGCTCGTGCATCGCTACGGTGCAGCAGCCCAGCGCTTCATTGACAAGCGCTTCAACCTGCTCTCGATTCTTTTTGTCATCCTCCTTCTCGGAGGTTTTCTCATCGTCAAATGGGTGCTCTGATGGGTCTCCATCTCGTTACCGGCGGTGCCGGCTTTATCGGTTCCAACCTTGTCGCCTCTCTCCAGGAACGGGGAGAAGAAGTCGCGGTCTGTGATGTCCTGGGGCACCAGGACAAGTGGAAGAACCTCGGCAAGCGTGAACTCAAGGACCTCTTTCCTCCTGCAGCCCTGCCCGAGTGGCTCCAGAGAAACGCGGACAGCCTCAAGTCGATCCTGCACATGGGCGCGATCTCGGCCACCACCGAGACCGATGTGGACAAAATCATCGAGAACAATTTCGAGTTGTCCAAACGGCTCTTCGGTTTCTGTACGGAGCGGGAAGTTCCCCTGGTCTACGCCTCCTCGGCCGCGACCTATGGGGACGGGACCCAGGGTTTTATGGATGACGAGAGTCCCGAAGCCCTGGCCAGGCTCCGGCCCCTCAATCCCTATGGTTGGAGCAAGCACCTCTTCGACCGCTGGGTAGCCCGGAGGGTGGCGGAGGGGCTCCCGCTTCCTCCGCAGTGGGCTGGGCTGAAATTCTTCAATGTCTATGGACCGAACGAATACCACAAGGGCTCGATGAAGAGCGTGGTCTGCAAGGTGTTTCACGAGGTGCGAACGGATGGGGTGGCGCGGCTGTTCAAGTCCTACAATCCCGAGTATCCGGACGGTGGGCAGAAGCGGGACTTCGTCTGGGTCGGGGACTGCGTGGAGGTTTGTTTGTGGTTGTTGGAGCATCCGGGGGTCTCGGGGTTGTTCAACCTGGGGTCGGGGGAGGCGCGGACCTTCGTGGAGTTTGTGCGGCCCGTGTTCGAGGCTTTGGGGGTTGAGGAGCGGATCGATTTCATCGAGATGCCGGAGGGGCTTCGGGGGAGGTACCAGTACTTTACGAAGGCGGAGATGGGGAAGTTGAAGGGGGTAGGGTATGGGAAGGGGATGACGCCGGTGGAGGTTGGGGTGCGGGAGTATGTGGAGGGGTTTTTGAGTGCGGGGGATGCGTATCGGTGAGGGGGTGGGGAAAGGGGGGGAGGGGGGTTCGGGTGTTTTTTGCATGAAACGTCTGGAGACGTTTCCTA
>DROQ01000048.1 GCA_011321845.1 Planctomycetota bacterium
CCCCTGTCACCAACAGCAAAGGCCGCTTCCAGCTCTGGACCAGCAGGCCCCCCCGCCGCAACGAATTCATCACCCTCGCCTTCTCCAAGAAAGGAGCCTTCGCGGGCGCCGGCTTCCGCTGGGACCACCCAAGCGCCAAGCTCCAAGTCCTGCGCTTACCCGTCACCAAAGAACTCCAGCTCAACCTCGAACTCCCCAAGAGCTTCCCGAAAAACGCCCTGCATTTTCAGGTCCACCCCGACAGGGATCTGGAAGGGAACTTCGCAGGAGAGCGCTTTTCCGCCTTCCGCCCCACTAGCGTCACCTGGAAAACCGGAAAAGACGCCCAGCTCTGCACCCTGCGCTTCGACCCTTTGACCCCCTGGGCCTACACTCTCTTCGCCATCGATGAAGCGGGAATCGGAGTCCAGACCTTCTCCTTCAAGATCCAAGAGGACAGCCCCTCCTCACGCTCCCTGTCCGCCTCCTGGAAGACCCTCGGCCAGCCCATCCGAGTGCGCGTCCTGGATCAAAAGGGCAAACCTGTCCCCAGAGCCCTCCTGAGCTGGCATCGCGGACGCGGGGGCCAGCCCCGCTACACCCAAAGGCTGGACGAGAGGGGAGAAACCCTGACCTACCGCCTCTCCCCAGGAGATCGCTGCTGCGTCTGGGCCAAGGGCTTCCGCGTGGCCAAGGCCTCTCCGGATGGAAAGCAGGTGACTTTCACCTTGAAGCCAGCTCCGCAAGTGGAGTTTCGGCTGGCTCCCGAATTGATGAAGATCACCGAAGGTTGGATCCGGTTCCTCGAATTCCAAGTCCCCACACTGGGGCCCAACATCCTCATCCCTCCAGAAGAGGTCGTGGAATCCTGGACCCGGCCGGTGGACGAAAAGGGCATCGCCCGCACCTTCATCGGATGGCCCGGGCCGGTCGAACCCTTCCTCCATCTCGAGAGGGAAGACGCCCAGGCCGGGGAGGAGCCCATCCACTTCGGAAACTTCATCAAATCCCAGTTCCGGCGGCTCGATCTCCCCAAGGAGCCCATCCTCCTCCAGGGAGGAGGGCTGGACTACAAGTGGCTCAAGAAAATCCTGCGCTGACCCGCGCCCAGAGCCTCGCCCTGGATCCTGAGGACCTGCGTGATTCCGAAGATCTGCGTGATGGGATGCGCGGTTTTTCCCCCGGCCTAGGCTCGCCCTAGGGGGCCTACCGATCAGGTTCGGATCCGGGGCCGATGCTCCTCCTGAGGCTCGACTTTGGAATGGTTTTCACCATTCCGGCCCCGCGCAGGGGACCCCTTGGGGATCAGAGTCGGATCCTTCTGCTTCTTGCTCCACTCGCTGATCGAGTGCAAGCCCCCCTCGAGGCGGGCGGCCGAGTGTTCCATTTCCTCGAAAAGCTCTTCGGACTGATCCTCGGCTCCGGCACGCAGGCACCGCAAGGCCCGCCGCGCGCTCCAGACAAAGGAGTGCAGGTCCTGGCTCACCCCGCCAATGGTCGCGAGAATCCCACGCCCCAGCTTGGGCCCCGGAACCACCTGAGGCAGCACCGCTCCTTCCCGGTCCCTCAGCCACTGGTTCTCGATCTCGAGTTCCTCCACCCGAATGGCGAGCCGCTGGATCTCCGCAAGGAGATTGTTGAGGTCCTGGTCCTGGCGCGCCTGCAGCCGGTCGAGCCTGCTCAAGCAAATCTTGAGGTCCTCGCGAACTCTCTCATAGGGGTATTCGCCGTCGGAATCGGAAGAAAGCAAAGAGAGGGGAGAAGAGTCTGCCATGTTCACACCTATGGGGTTCAGCCCCTCTTATCGCCCCTTCGGGCCCAAAACCTTTAACCAACCCCCATGCCGAGCGCGGCAATTCCCCCGACCTCCCCCACTCCAGCGGCTATCCTGTGCCCCATGCGCCTCACCGAACTGCTGGACAGCCTCCAAACCCTCGGAGCGAGGGCCCCCCACCAGGAACTCTTCCTCCGCTCCTGGCTGGCAGGCACCCCCCTGGGTGAACACGCCGCCCACCACAGGGCTTCCTACCCCAAGGCCCTCCAAGCCGCCCTCCCCGAGCTGGAACAAAAGCGAGCCGCCCTCCTCAGCCTCGTCCAGGAACGCCC
>DROQ01000049.1 GCA_011321845.1 Planctomycetota bacterium
AGGTCGATCTCTTCCTGGAGTTTTTCCGCCTGCTTTTCCCCAAATCCCCCGGTGATCTTGTCAGGGCCCTTGAAGGATCCGGACTTCAGAACTGCCAGGTCAAAGCCCTCGTTTTTCATCCGCCTGCTGTCATCGGCGATGGTGGCATAGACCCCAATGGACCCTACGCTGGCAGATTTTGTGGCATAGACCTCGTTGGCCTGGGACCCGAGCCAATAAGCTGCACTGGCCATGAGGCCCTCGGTGTGGGCGATGATCGGCTTTTGCTGCCGGGCAAGAAAGATTTCATCTGCCATCTCAGCAATCCCTGAAACCGAACCACCAGGGCTATCGATGGAGAGGACGATCCTTTCTACGGTTGGATCTTCGAGAGCTGCCCGGAGATCCTTCCGGATCGCCTCGACGGAGGTCCCCCTGGGCTGAGACACACCTCCCACCTGGCTCGCATGTTTGGCGATCACCCCATTGATCGGGATGATGGCATTCCCACTCACCACCTGGTAGGTCGTGTTCTTGGCTTGACGCTTCCCGTCCAGTGCCGCCACAAGCTCCTCTTCGGCCAGGCGGATTCCCTCCGCGTGCCGGGTGATGATCCCAAGCATTCGGTCGAGAGTCCTAGGTTCCATGGCCCAGTAGGCTTCGGTGATGTAGGCCAGGATGGCTTTGTCGATCATTGTCCCTCCATTGGATCCGCCCCGGCCGGGACCGTTTCCGGTTCCTGGTCATTGAGTAGCGTGTCTTGACCGGTCGAACGACCCGGGGCCGGCGACGAATCTCCATGCAGCTCGGTCTCGAGCTTGTTTTCTCTGGCCTTTTGCTCCGCAATCACCTCAAAGCGCCGGCCAAGCGCCCTGGCTTCAATGGTCTTGCTTGAAAGTCCTGCATCGATGGCACGAATCGATGCCTCCACTTCCTTGACGGGATCCACCCATCCCCAGGAGGGTGGAATCCAGATGGCTTCTGTCCAGGCTTTCCTGAGCTTTGGATCCCCAAACCCAGGAGCATCGATTCTCCCCTTGAGCCAAGCCTCCTCGAGGACCAGGTTGCGAATGGGTGCACAGAACTTCCGGATGAGAGCCTCCTGGCGGCAGGTGAACATGCGCCGGGCCTCCAATTTTGAAGCTCGCGCCGAGCTGTAGTTGGTCCTAGAAAAATCCTTGAACACGATCTCATATGGAAGGCCACAAGCGGCCCCGATCACCAGCATGATCCGCAACACGAAGGGCTCAAAGGTGTTCCCTGGCCTGGTCGGATTCCCGAAGGTGACCTCCTCGCCTGGCTCCAGATACTCGATCATCCCCGGAGAGAGCGTCTCCTCCCGCTCTTCCGTGGAAGAGTTGAAGGTGCTCCGATTCATCGCAGTACCGAAGGCATTCACCTTCTTCACAAAAGCTGAGAAGCAGGCCTGAACCCTCGCGCTCACAACTTCAGCCTCGATCACCTCATCAAGGAGCTTGAAGAGGGGGAGCGCTGGCGCAAAAAGCGGGTATCCCCTGCTCTGGCCAGGCCGCTTTTGGTGGAAGAAGTGGATGATTCCTGGAGTTCCATCGGGCAGGTATGGGCGCCGGGCCATGAACTGCTTGCCCTTTTTCTTCACGGCCCATTGCCTGTCTCCCGGATGGGCCTTCTCAATCCAATAGCGGATGGGGGCCCCCCTGCGGTTCAGCTCGATACCGGAGCGAATGGCCACACCAGGCCTCTTGGGCTCCAGGCCAAAAGGGGTTCGGATCCGGTCGGCTTCTACCACTTCGACGGCCCTTTCCAAAGACCGCCAGGGCTCGTTCGTCACCATAATGGGCACGATGAAGGACTCCCCGTCCTCGATTTCCTTGCGCTCAATCAGGCGCTGGAGCTGGAAAAAGTCACACCTAAGAGTGGAGTCCGCCCAGGCGATGTAGTTCTCGAATTCCCTCTCGGCCTGGCCAATGAACTTCCGGATATCCCCATCCGAGACCCCGGCCTCGCGCAACATCTCAGCGTCGGGCTGTGCCTGGGGGGTGATCCCCTTCCCCACCACGTTGTCAACGATCGAATCGATGATGGCCGAGGCAATGGGGTTGTTCCGATTGATCTCCCGGGTGCGCTCCCGGAGGGTGGGCAACTCGTTGAGGAGGTCCTCATCGGCACTGCCCGAGGTGGAGAACCAGTTCTCGAAGATCCGATCAGAACCAGCCCCACGATAAGCCGTTTGCGCTTTGATGCCGGCGCGAAAAGAGGAACGGTAAAATGCAGACCGAGGGCTGAAGACACCAATCAAGGCATCCAGCCCGCGGCCTGCCCGCTCGAGCAGGGACAGTCTCTCCCCCCTTCGTCTCTTCTTCATCGGTCAGCCTTGAAGAAGGTCCGCCCCTTGAAGCCACTTCCCCCAGAAGCGGCTTCGACGATCTCACGCTTGAGCTCTCTTCGCCATTCCCTGAGCTGGTTCAGGTCAGCTCGGGTCATGGCGCGACCATTGATCGTGTAGCTCTGCGCTCCGCTTGTGGTCAGCGCATAGATCGCGTTCTCAACTGCCTCAAGCTGCTGCTCGAGCGTCGGTGCGGCCATTCAATCCCCCCATGTAAATTCATTCCCATGGGGATTTTGAGGGGGGAAAGACCAAGATTGCAACTGTTCTGTTCAGCCAGGCTGAACAAAACGCCATTTTTTTAGAAATTTTTGGGGTCGAACTCCACTGACTTAAACTGCAAGTGACAGACCCTGCACTTGTGGTATCGCTCGAGGCGGTTCCTAGAAGCCCCATAGGTCTTCAGCTTGGTGCTCCCGCAACTCGGACACCTGAGTGGGATAAACGGAACCACCACCCAATCCTCCTCGAAAGGGAGATCCTTGTTCTCCACAGGCTCCTGAACCTCGGCCTGGCGCCGGCGCTTTTTTCTCGGAGGGAGCCATTCACCCATTGATCCATCCCTTTCCTTGACGGATCCATTTTTCCCTTCCCCTCCTCGTCCGGCTATTGGTTTCCCTGGTCTTTTTCTTCTTCCGCCTCCGGATAGGCACCTCTTCCTTCATGGAGGCCACCTCGAGGATATCCGCAGCGGCCAGGGCATAGACCTCAGCGTCCCAGAAGTGGTTGGGAGCCCCATGGTATCTAGGCACCCAAACCCACTTTCCTCCCCCCTTCTTCCGGTCGGGGACGAAGGTCTTGTGTTCATTGCACATCTGCACCAGGTAGTCCTCGGCCGGATCCTGATGGATCCACCACGCCACGGGGTCAGCATGGATCAGCCGGCTGAGCTTGTCCTTGTAGAACTGAGTGTTCAGCTTCCAAAGAGTCGGGGAATAGGGCAGATTTCGCCCCGAGAAGAAGTCCTTCCGGATCCGTGATGTCTGGTAGGGGATCCCCCCTCCGATCGACTCCAGGCCCCTCACAGGCCTCACCACGTCCATGAATTGCATGGCGAACTCGTAGACCTCATCGGTCCTGTAGTTGGAGTCGATGCACATCCCTGAGATCTGGAGCCCCCCCCACGCTTCTTTGAGGAGAAGGTCCTCGAGGGCCCCCCAGGTGTTGATCCGGCCGGCCTGAATGAGCCAGGAGCTGAAATCGTAGCCCCAACCCCGGAGGGCATAGAGGAAGTAGTCCTTCTGGACATCGACGCCGGCTGTGATGATCTTCACGCCGGCGGGGGGATGCCCCTGCTTGTAATTCGCCACCCGGGTCTTGAGGAAGGTTGTTGTGGTCTTCTCGGTTTTCTCCTCGAAGGGTTCCCCAAGCCACTGGGTGACGAAAACGAACAGCTTTGCCGGATCCCGGCCGGCCGCTACTCGCTTGGCCGCGATCTCCGAGAGACTCCTCCATGGGGAGTAGAACACCGACAGATGGAAACCCCTATGGGAGGAATCAGGGGCCCCCACCACCTTCCCGTTTTTCAACACCGCATCTTCGGGGACCCAAACACCATGCTTCAGGGCTGCCAGGCGCTCACGGTCGGAGATGTCCTTTTCGCAGTGCTCGCAGAGGTAAAAGGCTAGATTCTTCGTTCGGATCTTTGCCGGGTTCCGCTCATCTTTGGGCCACTTCAGGCGATCCATCCGGAGGGTCTGATATTTCCCACAATGGGGGCAGGGGATCCAGTAGTGCTCCCGCGTGGATGCCTCCCATTCCTTCCAAATGGCTCCATCCTTTGTTGTAGGGGTGGAACTCTTGAAGATCTTCCGGTTCCGGAAGGTGATGGTCCTGTCCCTGGCCAGGTCGAGGGGGCTCCCGTCCCTCCCGCTGAAGGCGGGATATTTATCGAGCTCGTCTGCCAACACGTAGCGGCAGGGCTTACCGGCCAGGTCGCTAGGGCTCTTGGAGCTCGCCAGGTGGATGGTCATCCCCGCGAAACCGAGTTCCTTATTTTTTGCGTCCGATTTTCTCCCGGAATGCCTGTCCAAGATAGTCTGACTGGCAAAGAGGGTGGGCTGGAGGCGCTTCGTCGAAAACTTCACCACCTCGTCGTCCTTCGGCTGGACCAGGATCATGTCCCCTGGTGCTTGATCGATGGCATAGCCACAGATGTTCAGGAGGGTCGCCGTTTTCCCCACCTGGGCCGAGCACATCATGGTGATCTCCTCCACATCCGGATCCGCGAAGGAGTTCATGATCTCGACCAGGTAAGGCGTTCTCAGGTTGGACCAGGGGCCTGGTTCCGCTGATGGACCACTGGGGAGCACGATGTTCTTCTCGACCCATTCAGCGACCGTCAGGTCGTCGGGAGGGGTGAGAACCGCTCTCTCCCCCGGCCGAAGCTCCTGGAAGTCGGCTACGGTCAGGAAGTCTTCTTCCCAGTCCTCGAACGGGATCGTTTCTTCTTTGACCTGTGCTGTTTGGGTGCCTGGGATTCTTCCTCCTCCATGGCTGGTTCTTCCTCCCCTGAGAGGAGAGCATCGGGCCTCGAGTAGCGCTCGAGCAAGTGCCTCACCTCACGGTGCATGGCCTCCCGAAGCTCCTTCTCCACTTCGGGGAACTGGTTGGGCAGCTTCTCCTCGAGGACCTCCAGCCCTCGCCGGAACTCCATCGCCCGCATTTCGAGGAGCTTGTCCAATCCGCGGACATGGATGAGCTCCTTTTTCTGCACACGGAGGACAAGCTCAGCCTTGATGGCATCTGCCCGCTTCTTTCGAGCCTCCCAATAGGTGGGGTCCAGGGTTCGGTCCTCAGGCCGGCGCTTCTCGGAGAAGTCCTGCCTTGGGATCGGCCCAGGCTTCTTGCCGAACCTGGACCGAATAAACTGGACCAGGCCCCGGAGATCCCACCCCCTCCCACTCGCAGCCTTGCACTCACATCCAAGGTCCTGGATCCAATGGCGCAGGGTCGTGATGTTGATCCCGGTCGCTTCCGAGAGCTGTTTCTGGGTCTCGAACAGCCATGGGGGCTTCTGTGCACGTTTCCCCACACTTCTAAGCTACTTCATCCTAACATCTTATGAAACTTCGGAAAAATTCCGAGAATTGCCGCGCCCTCGCCGACCCCTCGCGTCCGCCCCCCCAGGAAGGACCCGTGAACGGTCTGACCATTGAAACGTGGTAGTCCGCTCAGGAAGTGACATTTGCAAGTTCCCCCCATTTTTTCGCTCTCTTTCGATCCTTTATCCCCTTTGCTCTCATCTTAGCGTCATGCCCATTGTGGCACTTTTGGCAAAGCGCCGCCAAGTTAAGAAGGTTGGCCGCCTCAGGGCGATGATCGAAAATATGTGCAGTTGTAAGTACAACTTTACTCCCAGTGATAGGGTGAGGCTGCCCATTCTCAGCCCCACACCATTCACATTTATTTTTTGCCCGAATGAAGCGAATAAACTTTGATCTAAGTTTCCAATCCTTTGGATACCTTGCTTTCATTTCGGGCCGAATAGGCATTTCTTATCCTCACTTGGAACTACTTCCCCATCCATCACAACCCACCCACATGATCTCTTTTTCTTGTTTCATTTATAACTCTTCTACATTTGAGGCAAACCCTAGAGGCAACAAACCCAAAGGAATCCCTTTTATATGGGCGCAATTGATGCCCCTGAAGCTTGCAAAGGTTCCTCTTCTTCTTCTTCAAATCTTCACCCATGCGCCAATAGTTTCATACCGCCATCGCTGAGGGCGCGGTAGAGAGTCCTCCCATCCTTCTGCTGAGCATAGGGAAGGAAGACTTCAACGAGATCCGCCATTTCGGCTTGGACTATCGCGAGCTGAGCTTCGACCCAATCCTTCAAGATCCTCCAAGCGACCTTTGCAGCTTGCTCTTTGGTCTTCAGCCTTTTTGGGACCTTCCTGTCAGCTTTAAGTGCCCTGAGCACTCCGTTGGTATTTGCCGGCAGCCGAAAGAAGACTGGGCCATGTTCTGTAGAGATCCGGAAGGACATCGCTGTCATAATGGCCTCTGCATCATATTCGCACAGAACGGCTTCAGCTTTGGCAAGGGCTAGCTTCTTTTGGATCTCGGCAGCAGTCTTTTCGGTGCTGATCGATGTGGTGTAGTTGAGGATAGCCATCATTTACCTCCCCACCCATTCCTCAACCCACACTCAACCATTTGCATTGCGACCGCCGCAACCTGGACCAGCTCCTCCATGATGGGTTCTGGGTCTGCCCCGCGGTATCGATGCTCCATCTCAGCTCGAGCGAACTCGCCGATTTCTTCTTGGAGGATCATCATCCAGTCCTGAGGCGAGTGGTTCTGCTCACCCCACTTTTGGTTTTGGCGTTCCCGCTCTTTGAGGATCAGTTCCTTTGCTTTGAACATGAAATAAAGAGGATCAACCTTGGTGCAAGGGTTTATCTTGAGTTGCTCAGTCACTCCTCGGTCTCCTGGG
>DROQ01000050.1 GCA_011321845.1 Planctomycetota bacterium
CTCCCCCCCACAACCTCCCCCCCGCCTTCCACCCCCTCCCCCTCGGCAAAGGGGGACACCCATCCTCCGCTCCCGACCCGGCCGCAAAGCCTTGGGACAGAGGGGCTTGGACCAAAGCCTTCCCCAAGCTCCCCAGCGTTCTCCTCCTCCACAAAGGCGGCCGCCCCCTCCTCGAGCTCGAAGGCTTCGCCCTCAAACTCCAGGACTTCCTCGAGCAGGCCGCCCGCCAGCTCCGCAACTGACGAACAAGGACCCGGAGAAGAAAAAAGGACCAGGCCCGCATGTCTTCCCTCCAGATCCCCCGCGGCCCGCGCCGCATTGTCTGTCTGACCGAAGAGCCCACCGAAATCCTCTACCTCCTCGGAGAAGAGGAGCGCATTGTCGGCATCAGCGCCTACACCAAACGGCCCCCTCGGGCCATGGAGGAAAAACCGGCGGTCTCGGCCTTCGTCAAAGGCAACCTCAAAAAGATCAAGGCCCTCCAACCCGACCTGGTCCTCGGCTTTTCCGACATCCAGTCCAAGCTGGCCGAGACCCTGATCGCCGAAGGCCTCCCTGTCCTCATCTTCAACCAGCGCAGCCTGCAGGAGATCCTCGGCGTCATCCTCGACATCGGCAGCCTCGTCGGTCGGCGGCGGGAAGCCCGGGACTACATCCAAAACGCAATCGACCACCTGGAACAGGCCCGCGAACGAAACGCCCGGCGCCCCCGGCGGCCGCGCGTCTATTTCGAGGAGTGGGACGAGCCCATGATCTGCGGCATCCGCTGGGTGAGCGAACTCATCGACATCGCCGGCGGGGAGGACGTCTTCGCCGCCAAGGCCCGGGGCAAGTCCGCCCGCGAGCGCTTCGTCAGCCTCCCCGAACTCCAGGCCGCCGCCCCCGAGGTCGTCCTCGCTTCCTGGTGCGGCAAGCCCTTCGACGCCGGGGCCTTCGCCAGACGCGATGGGCTCCAGGGCCTCCCCGCGGTCCAGGCCTCCCGCCTCCACGAGATCCCTTCCGAGATCATCCTCCAGCCCGGCCCGGCCTGCCTCTTCGATGGCCTCACGGCCCTGGAGCGGGCGATTCACGGGAAGGAAGCGTTGCAGGATGCAGGATCGAGGCCCGGGTGAGACCCGGTTTCGAAGGCCTCCTCCTCGTTCCCGGGCTTGGGGCGGGTAGAATCCGCCCATGCTCCTCCTGGCCTTCTCCCTCTCTCTGCTGTCCCCGCAAAACCCCTCTCAGCCGAGCTCGCAGCCGAGCATGAAACCCCTGCGAGCGATCCCCTTCGAGCAGGTGCGCATCGAGGACGCCTTCTGGGGGCCGCGGCTGGAGACGACGCTGCGGGTCACCACCCGGCACTGCCTGGACAAGTGCGAAGAGACCGGCCGCATCCAAAACTTCGACCTGGCGGCAGGCAAGATCCAGGGGGAGTTTCGCGGGCGGCTCTATGACGACTCGGATGTCTACAAGGTGATCGAGGGGGCTGCCTACGCTCTGCAACATCGCAGGGACGCGGCGCTGGAGAAGCGGGTGGAGGGGATCATCGCGCGCATCGCCGCGGCGCAGGGGGAGGACGGCTACCTCAACTGCTACTACAGCACCAAGGAGAAGGGCAAGCGCTGGACCAACCTCCGCGGCGGACACGAGCTGTACTGCGCGGGGCACTTGATCGAGGCGGGGATCGCCTGGTTTCGGGCGACCAGGCGGGACAGCCTGCTCAAGGTGGCCCGGTGCTTCGCGGACCTGATCGATGCGACCTTCGGCCCGGAGGGACGGCGCGCGCCGCCGGGCCACCAGGAGATCGAGCTGGCGCTGTTCAAGCTGGCGCGGCTCAGCGGGGAGGAGCGCTACGCGCGGCTGGCGCGCTTCTTCCTCGACGCCCGCGGCCACTACGAGGGGCGAAGGCCGGGCGGCTACGGCAGCTACGCCCAGGACCATCTGCCCGTGCGCAAGCAGCGCCGCGCGGTCGGCCACGCGGTGCGGGCCATGTACCAGTCCTGCGCCCTGACGGACCTCGCCCTCCTGGACATGGACCCGGGCAAGCTCCTCGAGAAGAACCCCGCCGAAGCCCGCGCCCTCCGCGCCACCCTCCAGGCCCTCTGGGACGACGTCCACCTCGGCAAGATCTACATCACGGGCGGCATCGGCTCCGTGCCCGGCATCGAAGGCTTCGGGCCGCCCTTCGTCCTCCCCAACGACACGGCCTACACCGAGACCTGCGCCGCCATCGCCCTCTCGCTCTGGAACGAGCGCATGCTCCTGCTGACCGGCGAGGCGCGCTACGCCGATGACCTCGAGCGCAGCCTCTACAACGGCATGCTGAGCGGGGTCTCGCTGAGCGGCGACCGCTTCTTCTACGACAACCCCCTCGGCAGCAGGGGCGGGCACGCGCGCGCGCCCTGGTTCAGCTGCGCCTGCTGTCCCACCAACCTGGTGCGCTTCCTCCCCTCCCTCGGCGGGAGGATCTGGGCCTACGGCCCCAGCGAGATCCGCGTCGCCCAGTGGATCGGCAGCAGCACGACCATCCCCCTCGCCGACGGCCCCGTCCGCGTGGAGCTGCGCAGCGAACTCCCCTGGGAGGGCAGGGCCCAGCTCCGCCTGCACCCTGTGCGCAAGCAGCGCTTCGCCCTCTACCTCCGCGAGCCCTCCTGGTGCCGGGGCGAGGCCCGCCTCCAGCTCAACGGCTCCCCCATCGCGGCGCGCAGCTCCGGCGGCTGGCTGCGCATCGAGCGCGTCTTCGCCCCCGGCGATCGCATCCGCCTCGACTTCCCCATGGAGATCCGCCGCGTCCACGACGACCCCCGCGTCCTCGGCAACCGGGGCCGCGTCGCCCTCTGCCGAGGTCCCCTCGTCTACTGCCTCGAAGGCGCAGACCACGGCGGGCACTGCCGCAACCTCGTCCTCCCGGATGACAGCGCGCTCCGAGCCGTCCGGCGCAAGGACCTCTTCACAAGGAGCCCCAGCACCGGCGCCCTCCTCCCCGGCGGCCTCGTCTGCATCGAAGGCCCCGCCCTCGCCCGCCAGGAGGACGGCAGCTTCGCCCCCACCCGCCTGCGCGCCATCCCCTACTTCGCCTGGAACAACCGCGGCCCCGGCGAACTCGTCACCTGGATCCCCCGCCGAAAAAATCTCGCCGAGCGCCCCGGCCAGGGCATCCTCCTCAAGCTCCCCGACCGCGAACTCGAAGCCTCCCACTGCTATCCCGGCGACCGCCTCGCCGCCCTCATGGACGGCAAGCTCCCCAAGAGCAGCAGCGACCGGAGCATCCCACGCATGACCTTCTGGCCCCTCAAGGGCGCCACCGGCCAGCTCTTCTGCCGCTTCGACCAGGCCCGCCGCATCGAGAGCAGCGCCGTCTACTGGTTCGACGACCGCCCCGGCGGTGGCTGCCGCGTCCCGGCCTCCTACCAACTCTACTACCGTGACGGCCCCTCCTGGACCCCGGTCCGCCTCGCCCCCGGCTCCCGCTACAGCGTCCAGCGCGACCGCCTCAACCCCATCCACTTCGCCCCCGTCCGCGCCCGCGAATGGATGCTCGAGATCCAGATGCAAAAGGGCGCCTCCACCGGCCTCCTCGAATGGCGCCTCGGAGACAAGAAGAAATGAAGACGCCCCCCCTCTCCCGTTCTCTATCCCTCTCCGCCGTCCTCCTCCTGGGTGCCTGCGCCTCCACCTCGCCCCGCCCCCACCAGCCCCCCGCGACCTCGATGAAGACCTTCACCCTCCAGAACGCCGCCGGCATGCGCGTCCGGATCACCAACCTCGGCGCCATCATCCTCTCTCTCGAGGTCCCGGACCGGCAGGGCAAGACCGCCGACGTCGTCCTCGGCTTCTCCCAACCCCAGGACTACCTGAACGCCCCCGACCACCCCTACTTCGGCGCCGTCGTCGGCCGCTACGCCAACCGCATCGCCAAGGGCCGCTTCCGCATCGGCGACCGGAGCTACACCCTCGCCACCAACAACGGCCCCAACCACCTCCACGGCGGCCTGCGCGGTTTCGACCGCGTCCTCTGGAAGGTCGAAGAACAGGGCCCAAGGCACATCGTCCTCAGCTACCTCTCCAAGGACGGCGAAGAAGGCTACCCCGGCAACCTCCAGGTCCGGGTCCGCTACGAACTCCAAGAAAGCAACGAACTCCACATCCTCTACCAGGCCCAGACCGACCAGACCACCCCCGTCAACCTGAGCCAGCACAGCTACTTCAACCTCCAAGGCGAAGGCCAGGGTGACATCCTCGGCCATGTCCTCCAGCTCCACGCTAGCCGCTTCACCCCCATCGACAGGGACCTCATCCCCAGCGGAAAGATCCTCCCCGTCGCAGGCACCCCCTTCGACTTCCGCCGCCCCAAAGCCATCGGCCAGGACATCGACAAGCCGGATCCCCAGCTCCAGTTCGGTCACGGCTACGACCACAACTTCGTCCTCGACCGCGCTCCAGGCACCCCCCGCACCCAACCGGTCCTCGCCGCCCGCGTCCTCGAACCCCAGTCGGGCCGCGTCCTCGAGATCCTCACCACCGAGCCCGGCATCCAGTTCTACTCCGGCAACTTCCTCGACGGACGCCTCCGCGGCAAGGCGGAGCGCCCCTACCCGAAGAGGAGCGGCTTCTGCCTCGAGACCCAACACTTCCCCGACAGCCCCAACCAGCCCCAGTTCCCCTCCACCCTCCTCAGCCCGGGAGAGAGCTACCGCTCGAAGACCATCCTGCGCTTTTCGGTGGAACAAGGGGAGGAGCCGCATTGAGGAGGGCTCGCTCCTCCCCAGGCAAGGGGCACACCAGTATTGGGCGTCTCAACAGGATACCTGAAACCAATCGCAACAAATCCCTTTCAGGAGGGGTTCCCGAGGAGGTTGGTTCAACGCTTCTGCAAACCAATCCTCACGTTGCCACCACTCGAATGAATGCTTTTTGGAACTAAATTTCCAATCACAAAATCTAAAAGGCCATCGGAGTCGACATCCCCCAAAGCTATGGAGATTCCACTCCCTCCCGCCAAATAATCCTTGCGCAAAAAACCGCCGCTCGCGCCTTGGAGCAAAACACTGATTGTGCCGGAAGAAAGATTCGCCACCACCAAATCTAGGTGGCCATCTCGATTCACATCTCCAATAGATATCGAGCTCGGCATAAACCCCACGGATAAATCCTTGCGCGAAAAACCGCCACCCGCGCTCTGGAGCAAAACACTGACCGTGCCGGAATCTGCATTTGCCGTTACAACATCCAGCCAGCCGTCTTTATTCAAATCTCCTAGGGATACCGAACTCGAACCTTTTCCCACGGCAATATCCTTGCGCAAAAAACCGCCATTCGCGCTCTGGAGCAAAACGCTAATCGTGCCGGGATTTTTTGGATTACGATTCGCCGTCACTACATCCAGGCGGCCATCTCCATTCAAATCTCCTAGGGTGACCGAGCTTGGTTGGTTCCCCACCGCAATATCCTTGCGCGAAAAACCCCCACTCGAACTCTGGAGCAAAACGCTGGCACTGTTGGAAGCAGAATTCGATGTCACGACATCCAAGCGCCCATCTCCATTCACATCTCCTAGGATGACCGCGCTTGCACCTTTTCCCACGGCAATATCCTTGCGCGAAAACCCCCCACTCGTACTTTGGAGTAAAACACTGATACTGTTGGAAGCAGAATTCGCCGTCACGACATCCAAGCGCCCATCTCCATTCACATCTCCTAGGGATAAGGAGTTTGGGCTTTTTCCCACAGCAATATCCTTGCGTGGAAAACTCCCGCTCCTGCTCTGGAGCAAAACACTGATACTGTTGGAAGTAGAGTTCGCCGTCACAACATCCAGGCGCCCATCTCCATTCACATCACCTAGTGATACCGAACGGGGAATCCCACCCACTGCATAATCCTTGCGCGAAAAACCTCCCCTCGCACTCTGGAGCAAAACATTGATCATGCCGGAATTCATCACGGCAGAATAAGAAGAGTTCGAGGTCACAACATCCAAGCGGCCATCACCATTCACATCCCCAAGGGAGATCGAATTGGGAAACCTCCCGATGGCAACATCCTTGCGCGAAAAACTGCCGCTCGCACTCTGGAGTAATACACTGATACTGTTGGAAGAAAGATTCGCCGTCACAACATCCAGGCGTCCATCTCGATTCAAATCTCCGAGAGATACAGAACTGGGAGCTCCACCCACGGCAATATCCTTGCGCGAAAAACCGCCGCTCCTGCTCTGGAGTAAAACACTGATCGTGCCGGAAAAAAGAGAAAAAAAAATCATTCGTCGTCACTACATCCAGGCGCCCATCTCCATTCAGATCTCCTAGGGTGACCGAACTGGGACCTTTCCCCACCGCGACATCCTTGCGCGAAAAACCCCCGCTCGCGCTCTGGAGCAAAACACTGACCGTGTTGGCAGGAAAAGCATTCGCCGTCACTACATCCAGGCGACCATCTCCATTCACATCTCCTAGGGAGACCGATTTTGGACCGTACCCCACCAAAAAATCCTTGCGTGAAAAAGCCCCGCTTCTGCTCTGGAGCAAAACACTGATTGTGCCGGAAAAAAAAGAAGAAAAAGAATTCGCCGTCACTACATCCAGGCGACCATCTCCATTCACATCTCCTAGGGAGACCGAACTGGGACTTTTCCCCACCGCAACATCCTTGCGCGAAAAACCCCCACTCGCACTCTGGAGTAAAACGCTAATACTGTTGGAAGAAGAATTCGCCGTCACTACATCCAGGCGACCATCTCCATTCAAATCTCCTAGGGAGACCGAACTGGGCCCTTTCCCCACCGCAACATCCTTGCGCGAATAACCCCCGCTCGTGCTCTGGAGTAAAACACTGATATTGTTGGAAGAAGAATTCGCCGTCACTACATCCAGGCGACCATCTCCATTCAAATCTCCTAGGAATACACTGGGATTCTTCCCTACTTGATCCACAGGATCTGAGAAACGGTTTTGAGGGGCAACCTTCAATTCCACCCACCCAAAATTTGTGTTGCCGTTAGGCTTGATCAAAACTGGAGTGGAAACCCCACTCCCCTGTGTGTTAGGCAAGGCCGCAAGACCCAACGCAATTACCTGTTCCTTTTTCCTGAAGGCAGGGAATCGAGGAAAAACAAAGCTCCCATCAGACTTGGTCCTAGTCTGAAATTCCCTCTCGTCAGGGGTTCCTAGGATCCGAACCTCAGCATTGGAGACAGCCTTCCCATCGATCTTCCGCCGGACTTTTCCAAGGAGCCGGGTCGGTGGATTCTTGACCTTGGGATCCGAACCAAGATGGTATTCGTATCCATCTTCAAACCCATCTCCATCCGTATCCTTCTTCAGGGGGTTGGTTCCAATCCGGACCTCTAAACCATCCTTCAATTGATCCCCATCGGTATCGGACTTAAGAGGGTCAGTTTTGTAAACCTTGACTTCGGCATAGTCGGAGAGGCCATCTAAATCCGTATCCACCCTGAGTGGGTCGGTATGGTAGGTCCTGACTTCTTCCCCGTCGGTCAAACCATCTAAGTCGGTATCCCGAAGGAGGGGATTGGTCCCATAATCCAAAACCTCCTCTCCATCGCTAAGGAGATCGCGATCCGTGTCAGCGACGAGAGGATCGGTTTTGAATCCATTTTTCCCCAGGTATTCGGTGCCATCCGAGAGCCGGTCTCCATCGGTATCCGCGGCAAAGGGGTTGGTCCCGATCGTGAGTTCCAGGGGATTCACGAGTCCATCTCCATCGGGATCCGCCCCATCGTCTTTGGGATCCAAGGGGTTCAAGCCTTTTCGGACCTCGAAGCCGTCATCTACTCCACCCCCATCGGTGTCCTTGTTCCTTGGATGAGTCTTGGCTAGAAATTCCTGGGCATTCGTCAACGTGTCCAGGTCGGGATCCAAGAGGGCGTCCTTGGGATCCAGGGGATCGAAACCATAGAGGACTTCCCAGGCATCGGGCATCCCATCGGCATCTCGGTCCAGGGAAACCTTCAAACTCAAGTTCTTGTTTGAAGCATTGCCACTCACAAGGACATGAACCGCCCCCCCCTTGGTTCCCTGGGCGACAAAAAAGGTGAGTTTGGTTGGAGTCAACAAGCGACTGAGGGCCTGAGGTTTACCCCCAACAAAAATCTTTACCTTGGAAGGGTCCCGGCCAAATCCACCTCCCTCGAGAGTCACCGGCTCCCCGGGGTTGGCAGCGGAGGGAATTACTTTGAGGATCTTGGGAAGAACGACCACGGAAATGGGATTGGAAAACCCTCCGAGGGTCCTCAGTTGAAGAGCCCCTGACTCTCCATCGAGGGGAACCCTTACCTTGACCTTTGTCGAGGAAACAGAGGTCATCTCGAGGCCCTTTCCTCGGAGGAAGACTTGGGGCACAAAAAACCCCTTGTTATTGCCCAGTGGGCGAGCAAGGTTCTTTCCCTTCAAAGTGAGTTCTCCGCCTGCGGTTATTTGGATTCCACCAGGTGCAGAATTGAGGGTAGGCTTTCCAAAAACTGAGGAATGGGCCCAAAGCTTCACATAGTTTCCAGGTCTTTTGCCGTCTGATCTCAGCCCGATCCAGCCTTCTGAATGAAATCCAAAAGAGGTTTTCAAGAAGCCAAGGGGCAAACCAATCACATGGCCTTGGACCCAATTCTTTTGAATAGGGATTTCGTGAACTCCGTCTTTCATCGTAGACCCAAGAAACACCTTGTAGTTCCATAAAAGAAAATCCTCTGAAAGGGTCAGACCGCGTGTCTGGACTTGGATTGTCTTGGTTTTGGATAGGTCTACATCGAGACTGGAAAGCCGGGTAATCACAGGAGCCAACCCTTGAGGATTGGTTCTTTGAATCCCTCCCTGAGCCCTCAAGAGAAATTCAGCCACCTTATGAGCAGCTTGATAGGAAACGGGCATATCCATGTGAGAGAGGGGGAGATTTGCAAATGAGTTTCCGTCAGGATTCCAGCCCATTGCTGGACTGGTTCGGTCAATAAAACCATCGGAATTGGGCAATTGTAAACCTGCCCCAAGGAGGGGAAGCAAAGGCAGAGAAAAAGAATGCCCTCCCCTGGGAACACCTTGTATCCCAAAAAATGGAACTCCTAAACCAAGGCCATTGGCTAGCAGAGAGTTCCTCACTCCAAAATCCTGCATCGCAAGATCCCCAAAAAGGGAACCGCTCCCTTCATCAATGGCAGCTCTCAAACGAGAACCCCCTATTTGCGCTAAAAATAGCGATAAAGGTTCCTTGTGACCTTTAACAGCCCAATCCTTTAAATTGAAAATCCGGTCTGCGATGGAAGCACCCAAATGGGGAGATCCCATTGTGACAACTCTCCGAATGGGCACATCATTCTCAGAAAGTCGGTGTAAATAACTTCGAGCCTGGATTCCTCCATAAGAATGGCAGACGAGATCCAGCTTGGAATGAGCCAGTTTTCGAACGACCCGATAATCCCGGTCGACCCTCTTAATCTCGGACCTGAGCCTGGGAAGGATGTCATCAAGGCTTTTGAATGAAATGCTGCCGTAATCCACAGAAGCAAAGACATCGAAGGATCCATGATTTCTAAAAATGGTGGCAGGGATCCCCTGGCTTTCCAAGGGTCGAAGGAAAGCCCTTCCCCAAGTTTTGGGGGAAGAGTCAATCCCATGAATCAAACAAACCGGCGTCCCAACAACAGTTAGTGGAAGGTCCTTTGTCCCAGGGACCTTGCTCTGATGGATCACCTTCCCGTTCCGAAGGTAGAATGCAAGAATCAGGGGCTTGTAACCGACCTTCGCAATTCGAGGAGGGAAGTACCTTACGGCCACCTTTACGGCATTACGGGGACGGAAGAAGTCTGCGGCAAACATTTCCACCTGAGATCTTCGTGGTTTCATGGGAACTGGGCCTGCGTGAGGATTGAAATCCATGACCAGCCCCTCCCCATCGAATCCATGAGGGTTTTTCAGAGTAAACCTCAATTTGTCACCCCGCTGAATCTGATTCAGCTTGGCTGGGCGGTTCAGGTCCAGGAGAACCGAAGTCACCCCATCCCTGGCGATCTCTCTTGGAATTCGAACCCGAACGTCCTTCTTGTTGTGATCATCCAGGAAACGGACTTTCATGTCCTCGAAAACAAAGTTCAAGGTTTTGGAACCCTTGGGCGCAAGTTCGATTTCCTTCTCTTGGTAAAGGAGGGCCCCTGGGGTTTCGAAGGAAGCGGAGAGCTTCACCATCCTTTTCGCGTTGGCATCACATCCCACAAAAACCTTGAGAGTGAAATTCCCATTCTTGTCGGTCAAGATTGTCCCAAAAGAAAAGGTGACTTTTGCTCCAACGACAGGGGCTCCTCCCCATGTCACCTTTCCTTGCACCGTGCCCTTCATTCCGGGGCAAAAGCATCCAAAAAAGGAAGCCCAACGAACCACCGGACCATCGGAGAGGATCAGTTTGCCGTTCTTGCTCACGGTTCCGGTGCCAACCTGCACCCACTTCCCGGTTTTGGGATCCATGGCCATGATGGGGGTTTTCTTCCCCGGAGGGAATCCGCCCAAGTTGGGAAAAGTGATTGGAAGGGGGGTTTTGAAAATGGTCCCCGCGGGTTGGATGGAAAAAACCGTGTAGGAGACTTGTCCTCCGGGCATGGGAACGGGTAACTGGTGGGCCGGGATGTAATTGAGGGAAAGAGATTTCCCCTGATATCCAGCAGGGAAGACCACAGAGTTTTTAGCAACCTTGAGAGAAACACCGGGATATGAGCTGTTCCTTACCGTTTGTTTCGCCAAGCCGTGGATTTCGGTTTGGTCGCTGGGGATGGGGATCCGAATCGGCGGCAAACGGAGGAGGGTTCCGGCGCTCAACTTGATGCTCATCGGCATGGAAAAGGGAGAAGGTGGGCTGGCATCGCTTGCGACCAGATCAAAGATTTGCGACCCGGTGGGCAACCCCTCGAGTTTCAAAATCCCCCGGTGGTCTGTTTCCCCTTGGATCGAAGATCCTCGTAATTGGATTTTGACGCCTCCCATGGGGGAGCCATCGGTGGTCAAGCAATAGACCTCAATGGAAGCTCGCTGGGCTTGGGGGAAAATTCGGACATTCCCAATCACGCTGATTTTCCGGTCTTGAACGGAAACCCCATGATAGGAGCGCCCATATGTTCCTTTGGGTAAGACACTCCCCCCATCGATTCGAAGAGTTTGCTTTCCCATGGGGCTCTTGAAGAGGAAGAACTCTCCCTGGGAATTGGTCTGGACGACTTGGGCCTGGGGATCCCCCTCTACTGAGAGGTCCACCCCCGCAAGAGGCTTCCCTTTTTCATTGAGAATTCTCCCCCGAATCCCCCCCAGCCCCCGACCGCTATGAAAGCTCTCGCGCGTTGAAAAGGAAGGGATGGAAAAAGGTTGAAATGAATAAGCGATCCCTTGAAAGAAAAGTCCCAGGCCCGGCTTCAGTCCTTCTAGAGGGAAAACGTATCGAGACTTCCCCTTGGTATCCGTTCTCCCAAACAGGCATAGGATGGGCCAATCCACATCCAGCTTTCTTGAATCTCCAGGAAGGAAGTAAGAGAGGGGAATGGATCCAATATCCTTTGAAACGAAAATGACAAAATCCTGGTTTGCCTTGCCTTGCAAGTTAAGGGTCAGCGTTTCCTTGATTCCATCAAGGGGTTCCACCTTGAGCCTGAGCCCTTGAGCAGGTAGCTGTCCTCCCCAAAAACTCAGGAGGAAGACCCAAAGAACTAAACTGGGAACCCCCAAACTCAAAGGGAGCAAGCCTCTGAGGTACGTTTGAAAACGAATCGAGATAGAGGAGAAACATGAGAATTTCGCTTTCATTTTTTCCGTGCTTCCAAGTTTGCATGCAACTCTTCCCACAACTTTGCCTAGAGAACTGCAGGGGGGATAAGGGTCAGGGTAGGAGTTGCATTGAAAGATCCTGATTGAGTGAGTCTTAAAATCCAGAAGGTAAGAACAGGCTTTCACTTCGCAACGGCAGTCTCACCGTAACATTCTCAATTGTTTTTCTCAAGGGCTCCCAAAACTCACTAGCAGAGCCTTGCGCCGTTGGGGACGGGCTGCTCAGGGGTGGCGAGAATGATGCTGCCGTCTTCCTTGGGGAAGCCGGTGACGAGGCACTCGGAGATGTGGGGGCCGATTTGTTTGGGGGGGAGGTTGACGACGGCGAGGACCTGGCGGCCGGGGAGGTCTTGGAGGGAGTAGTTTTGGGTGATCCGGGCGCTGGATTTGAGGATGCCGAGGTCGGGGCCGAAGTCGATGCGGAGGAGGTAGGCGGGGGTTTTGGCTTCGGGGAAGGGGGAGGCGTCGAGGATGGTGCCGGCGCGGAGGTCGAGGCGGGTGAAGTCGGGGAATTGGATGGTGTTGGTCATGGGGGGGATTGTAGGAGTTTTCTACGTGGAACGCCTGGAGGCGTTCCCTACGCAAAACCCCTGGAGGGGTTTTCTACTTGAAACGCCTGGAGGCGTTTCCTACCGGCGTTCCCTACCGGGGTTTCGGGTTACCAGAGGGCGGTGCCTTTGCGGGGGAGCCAGGCTTGGGTGTGGCCGTAGCGGACCTTGAGCCATTCGGGGGTTTGGGTGAGGAGGGGGAGGCTGAGGCCCTTGGGGAGGCGGGCGGTGGGGGGAAGGCTGGGGCGGGGTTCGGTGCGGAGGGGGAGGTCGTCCTGGAGGACGACGACGCCGATGGGGTTGGGCTTGGGGGATTGGCCGGCTTTTTGGGCGCTGAGGAGGGCAGGGAGGTAGAGGAGGAGGCCGAGGATGAGGGGGATGGGTCTGCGGCGGCGGAGGTAGAGGAGGAGGAAGAAAAGAGCTGGAACCAGGAAGAGGAGGGAGAGGTGCCAGTAATCGCGGGGGCGGAGGACTTGGAGCTGGGATTGGAGTTCGCGGAGAAGGCCGGCCTGGTCCTCGGGGGGGAGGGAAAGCTGGCGCTGGACGAGGGCGATGTTGTGGGTGATTTCGGGGCGGTTCCCCAGGCGGCGGGAGGCGCGCTTCCAGCGCCAGAGGGCGTAGGCGGGGCGGTCCAGGCGGTATTCGCAGTTGCCGAGGTTGTACTCGACCAGGCCGTTGCCCTCGGGATGAGCCGCGAGCCATTTCTCGAAGCCCTCGCGGCCAGCTTTGTAATCCCCCCTGCGACAGGCCTGGAGAGCCTCTACCGGAAGATCCCCACTCTTTGCCACGAGACTCGAAACCCCGGCCAAGGAAGCAAGGAATCCATTGCCCTGGAGGGCCTTCATGGGGAGGTCCTCACTCTTGGCCACGAGGCTCGAAGCCCCAGGCAAGGAAGCCAGGAAGCGACTGGCTTGGGGGGCCTCCACGGGGAGGTCCCCGCCCTTCGGCTTGAGGCTCGAGCTTTCAGTGAAAGAGGCCGGGAATCGGAAGGCATGAGGGACCTTAAGGGGAAGAGTCCCGCTCTGTGCCCTGAGGTTCGAGGCCCCGGAGAACGAAGCAAGGAAGAGAAGAAGGCAGAGGAGCAGGTTCTTGGCGGAGCTTCGCTTCCCTGGGGTTCGTTTGGCTTGCATCGATGGATTCATCCTCGGCCCTCCTTCTTGGAAGGTTTGCTTTTCTCATAGGCCGCCACCAGGGCGCGGGCGCGGCTGGCCCGCTCCTCCTCGCTCCCACCCCCTCCGTAGCGGGAGGCTTGGAGCTCGGCCATGAGGGAAAGAGTCTGGGAGCGAAGCTCCTCCCCCACTCCCTCGGCGGTAAGGCGCTGGTCCAGTTTGGGGTCCAGAGCGGCACCCTCGTCCCAGCCGAAACGGTCGGCCAGGTAGATGCTGAAGGCCTTGAGGGTTCCTTGGCTCTCGAGGTTTCGGTCGAAACGCTTTTTGGCTTCGCGGACACGGCGCCGCGAGGGGTCTCGGCGCTCACGCTCCCGGCTGCGTTGGAAAAGGATCATGGAGAAAAAGGCGGCCAGGGGAACGGACAGCACGGTCCAGATCCACCAGGGAGCGGGACCGGCCGCCCCGTCATCGCCAAGCTCCATGAAATCCCGGATGTCCTCCTCCATCTCGGGGAGACCCGGTTTTGCGCCCTTGAGGAGGCTGAGTCCCTTGCCCCGCTTGCCGGAGATCTCGACTGGAATGGGATCCGTTCGAAGGGTTTTGTAACGGCCCTCCTTGGGGTCGAAGTAGGAGAACTCGATCGAGGGAAAGCTCCTGGTCCCCGCGTCGATGGCGGCAAGCTCATAGCGTCCCGTCACGCTCCTCCTCCCCCTTTCGATCTTTTTCGAAAAGCGGTTGAAGCCGGGCAAGTGGTCCAGCTCCGGCAACTCCAAAAAGGGGATGTTTCCCTCGCCTTCGACTCGCAGGCGCAGCTCGATGGGCGCGCCCAGAGAGAAGCGGGTCTTGGAGAGTCGTGCCGAGAGGACGAAGTTCCCCACCGCGTTGGTGAAGGTCGAGGGACGCCCCTCCTCGGGGAGTTCCCTGACTTCCAGGACGAGCGGATCGCCGACACGTTCGATCTTGCCCAGGACGGGGCGCTGGAAGGGAAAGTCGCGGGTATATCCCCGGATCCACTGAAGGTTGAGGCTGGGAGGGTCCAACTCCAGCTTGCCCCCGCGCTTGGCCACCCACTTGCTACGATACTCGAAGACATAGAAGTCGGGGTCCACCCCGCTGGGAACCGGGATCTGCACGGCCTTGGCTGCCCGGTTCTCCTTGCCGTCGCCAAAAACAAAACTGTGCTCTCCTTGCCGCGGCCTCCCCCCATCCTCGGCTTCGATCGGAAGGAGCTGGGGCCATTGGGCCACGATGTGGATGGGCAACTCGATCCCCTGGTTCTCCCAGGGGTTGTTGAGTTTGCGGAAGAGGCTGCGTCGCACCCCGAAATCCAAACGAATTTCGAAGAGTTCTCCCTTGTAGACCGGCCGACCCGGTCCAAGAACCGCCAGGTAGGTTTCGGATTGGGCCTGTTTGTTGGGGACGCAGCGAAGAGTCCGACTCGGCACCTTGTAGGCCCTGTTTCCCACCAGGACCTGAAAGGCGGGGATCTCAAAGGTCCCCACCCGTTTGGGCTTGAGGCTCAGGGTCCAGGTGCTGACCGTCTCGTTGGCGATGGTCCGCCCATTGTAGCTCTGGAAACGCTGTTCGATCGAAGGACCGCCGACTTCGATCGAGAGCCCCGGGACCTGGGGAGGCTTGGGGATCCGCCCCTTTTCGCTCCCCTGGATGCGAATGCGCAGGATCGAACCTTCCCCCAGGAGGACAGTGGCTGGGTCGGGTCCCTCCACGCGGAGAGGAGAACCCTGGGCAAGAGTCAGGAAGGGGATCAGCAGCAGTCCGAGCATCTCACCAATCCTTTTTTCCGGGAATGTGTCGAGAGGGGTTGGGCTTGCGGTTCTTGGCAGCCTCGATGAGGAGACGCTGAAGCCTCTTTTCGAGCTGTGCCCGCTCCTCGGGGCTCAAGCGCATCGGAATCGCCTGGGAAGGCTTTTGCGGTTTCGATGGTTTCTGTTTCTGGGGTTTCTCCCGTTTTTCGGCCTTGGGCATGTTCGCATTCTTTTTCTTCCCTTTGTCCTTGGGTTTGGGAGGGGACTTGGACCTTTCCTTGTCCTTTTTCCGGCTCTGCTTCTGCGCCTTGGGGACCTCCCTCTGATCGGGCTTCTCCTTGTTCTTCTGGTTGTTCTTTGGGCTCGGCTGTTTCTCGTTTTTCGTTTTCTTCTGGGACCCTTGCCGGTCCTTCTTCTCCTGCTTCCGATCCCCCTTGTTCTTCTGCTTCTGCTTGTCGTTCTTTTGGTCGTTCTTTTGGTCGTTCTTTTGCTTCGACGGCTGCTCTTTCTTGTTCTGCTTGTCCTGCTTGTTCTGCTTGTTCTGCTGATTCTTCTTATTTTGTTTGTTCTTCTGGTTTTTCTGCTTGTTCTTGTCGTTCTTTTTTTTGTTTTGCTGCTTCTGCTTTTTCTTGATGTCCCGGATCTTCTGCAACAGTCTCAGGGCGCGCTCCAGGTTTTCCCGGCCCTCCCTCCAATCCGGGTGAGCCACCACGGCGTCCTCCAAGGATTGGAGGGCCCGCCGGACCTTGTCTTCGGCCCCTTGGAGGTCTTTTTTCGCAAAGGCCTCCAGAGCTTCCTCGAGACGAGCCGCCCCAACGATCAGATCCCGCTCGGGACGAAACCCCTCGGCGCGGGCGACCAGCTTCTCAGCCGAAGCGATGGCTTCTTCGGTTTTACCCGCTCGGAAGGCGGCGATCGCGTGATCGAGCAGGAGGGTAGGGTCTTTGACCATTCCCTTTTTCTGAGCCTTCTCGAGGATTTCGAAGGCCTTGGCAGTCTCCCCCTTGCGCAACAGCTCCACTCCCTTGCGCAGTTCCCCTCCCTGGAAGAAGACAAGGGGGAGGATGGCGGCGGCAGCCCTGGTTCGAAGGCCTACCCCCTTCCCTCCCGGTCCGCCATGGCCGTTCTTGCTTCCCCGGGGTCGCAGCCCGAAGGCCAGCAGCAGGAAACCGGGCAGAAGGAACCATTGAAAACGGGAGATCGGGATCGTGCGCATCCCCTTTTCGGTTTCCCTGGTCTGCATCGCAAGGATGCGCTTGTTCCAAAGCTCCACCAGCGGAAGAGGATTGTCCTTGGCCGAGAGAAAGACCCCGCCGGTCCGGTCCGCCAACCTCCTCAAGGTCTCCACATCCATCCGGCTGATGATCGGCTTTCCCTTCTCATCGCGCAGCACATCCATCCCACTAGCGTCGGGGATGGGTCCGCCCTTCACCGTCCCATAGCCGATGCAGTGCAGAGGGACTCCCCTCTTGGCGAGAACAGGAACGACCTGGTCCACGCTCTTGGTCAGATCTTCTCCGTCGCTCAGGAGGACTACAGCCTGGTAGGCTCCCTCGGCCTCGGGAAGGAGAGTCAGCGAGGCCCGGAGCGCGGCCCCCAGATCCGTCGGCCCCTGCTCGACCTCGTCCTCCTTGGCCCGTTTCAGCAAAAAGCGAAACGCCTTGGCGTCATGGGTCAAGGGACAGAAGATCCGCGCGCTCTTGGCGAAGCCCACAAGAGCCACGCGGTTTCCGCCGAGCTTGTCGAGAATGGAGAGCAAATCGAGCCGCGCGCGTTTCTCCCGGCCGCCAGGAATGTCCTTGGTTCGCATGGACCGACTGAGGTCGAGGCAAAACACGATATCGGCGGCCCGCTTGGAAACGGGGAGCGGCAACCTCCCCCAGCTCGGCTCCATCAAAGAAAAGAGCAGCAGGGCCGTCCCCAACACCAGGGAAACCGCCCGCAGGGTCCCCGGTCTCGGCACCCGCTCGAAGACGAGGGGAGCGACTCGGGGATCCGCATAAGCCTCCCGCCGGCGCGCCCGCCGGCGCCGGTCCCAGACCAGAAGGACCACAAGCACGGGCACAAGAAGAAGGGCCCACCAACGCTCGGCGTGCAACAAGGTCAGATCGTTCATGGCGTCACCCCCAGGGCGCCGAAGCGCAGAAGAAACGCGAGCAAGAAGGCCAGCATGGCCAAACCCAGAGGGATGTCGAAGCGCTCGTGCCGCAAAAAGAATTCCTCCTTGAGTTCCGAGGTCTCGAGCTTGTCGATGGTGTCGAAGATGGTCTCCAGGCCCTTCTTGTCCGTCGCCCGAAAGAAACGTCCCTGCGTCTCCCGGGCAATCAACTTGAGCGCTTTGAAATCCAGTTCGACGGCCCCGAAGAGGCCCTGCCCGCCGACCGCCCCCGCGCCGATGGTGTAGACCCGGATCCCTGCATCATGGGCGAGGTCGGCGGCCTCCTTGGGAGTGATGTAGTTGACATTCTCCAACCCATCGCTGAGAAGAACCACGACCTTGGAACGCGCCTTGCTCTCCTTCAGGAAATCGACGCAAAAGGCCAACCCGCCCCCGATCCCCGTCTTGTTGTCGGGGTCTCGGTCTCCCTTGGTCTGCACATGTTCGAGGATGCGGATCAAGGACTGGTGGTCGACCGTCGGCGGCGAGAGCAGCTCCGGGAAGAGGGCGAAACCCGCCAGCCCGATGCGGTCGTTCTCACGCCGCTGGATGAATTTGGCGGCTACATCCTTGACCACCTCGATGCGGCTGCGTCCCCTGGGGCCTTCGAGGTCCCGGGCCTGCATCGAGGAGGAGAGATCCAGGCAGAGCATGAGGTCCACCCCCCGGGTCTCCAGCGGACGGCGCTCCAGTTTCTGCGGACGCGCCAGCGCGAGGCAGAAGAACAACAGGCTCAAGCCGAGAAGGACCTTTTGCCAGGGGAGAAGGCGCATGCGCAGGGTCTGAGGCAACCTCCTAAAGGCCCGAAGGGCCGGGGCCCCCAGGGCAGCCGGACGTCTCCGCCAGAACACCCAGACCAGGGCCGGCAGCAAAAGCAGCAGGAACCAGGGATCGGCCAGGACCCAGCTCTTCCAGCTCTCAGGCATAGGCCACCTCCCCCGCTACTCCCTCCTGGTTCTTGCGCCTCTCCTCGAGGGCGAGGACGAAGCTCCTCGCCCCCTCCAGCAATTGCCGCGAGAGGCCAAGGTCGGCCCCCTGCCGCGCGAACTTGACCAGGTCCGCCTGGCGTACGATCTGCGTAAGTCGCGTCCGCTCCTCCGTCCCCAGCTCGGGCCGAAGCGACAGTTCGCGAAGGATCTCCTCGGTCGTCTGCTCGCGGGTATGCAAGCCCATGGCTTCGTCCAGGTAGCGCCGCAGCACCTGGGTCACGACCTCCACGAGTCTCTCCCCACTGATGCTCCCCTCCTCCAGGCTCCGTGCAAGCTCCTTGAGCTGGATGAGGGCCCGACGCCCGGGGGGGATGGGAATGGGTTGGGGCGCTTCCCGCTCCGACCTCCTCCTGCGCCCCAAGTACCAGAGGGCCCCCAAGACCAGGAGGGCCGCAGCCAACCCGGCCCAAGCCCAGGGAAAGGCACCCTCGGGATCACGGATCAAGGAATCGGGGAGGATCGGCTGCAGTTTGGCATCCTTGGGGAGGAGTCCCCGGACCTGAACCGACCGCGCGGCGACCTTGGCCGGGGGGATCTCGAGAGCCGGCAAACCCAGCTCACCCGTCCGCAGGAACCGGACCTCGAAGGGGCGCAGCAGGAGAGGAGTTCCGCCCTCCCCAGCCCCGGGCAACACCCGGGTGGGCCCCGTCCATTGGAACCGCAGCCCCTCCGCCTCGGGAACGCGATCGATCTTGGAAGGCCTTGGACGGGGCTCGGAGCCTCCCTCCGCCCCCTCCACCAAGGGCCGAAGCCAAACCCGGCCCCGCACCCGGTCTCCCAAACGGATCGCCTTCTCCTCCTTGGCCCCATCTCTTGGAAGCAGTTCATAGATCCCCAAACCCGGCTTCAGAACCTTGGCCGCCTGGGGGACCTCGTTCGTCCCTCCTCCACAAGAGGCGCATAGGAGAAGCAACCCTCCCAGTCCCACCCTCAGTCCTGCGCCCCTCATCGCTTGAACCGCGCCTCCCTGCGCCGGAAAAACTGCAGAACCGCTGTGCTCACCTTCTTGTCCGTCCAGAGCGGAAGCAGGTCCACCCCCAAGCGCCCCGCGTTTTTTTCAAAAGCCTCGTAATCGCTTCGCGCGTTGGCGGCGTAACGCTCCCGCACCCTTGCCGAACGTGTATCCACCAGGCATTCCCCTCCCGCTTCCAGATCGAAGACCCGCAGCAGCCCCGCGTCGGGAAGCTCGAAACGCCTCCGGTCCAGGCAGGGAACCAGAACCACGTCATGACGCCGGGAGAGGCTTCGCAGAGGGGGAAAGGGGTCGTCCCCCACAAAATCCGAGAGAACGAAGACCACCGACCGTTTCCGCTGCACCCGTCCCAGGTAGCGAAGCGTCTCGGCGAGCGCCGTCCCATAGGGATCCGAGACCGGGGCGAGGCCTTCGCGCAGGATGCGGAGCACGTGCGAGCGCCCCTTGCGCGGCGGAACGAAGAGTTCCAGCTCCTTGCCAAAGGTCAGCAGCCCCACCTTGTCATTGGTGCGCTGGGCGGAGAGCCCCACAGTCGCACAAAACTCCACCGCCATCCGACGCAGGGTCCTCCCCTCGCTGGCGAAATCCATCGAACGCGAATGATCCAGGACGAAGAGGATGGTCAGCTCCCGCTCCTCCACGTATTTCTTGATGTAGGGGCGCCCCACCCGCGCCGTCACGTTCCAGTCCACCGACCGAATGTCGTCGCCCTCGGCCCACTCGCGGACCTCGTCGAACTCGATCCCCGAACCCCGAAAGGCGGAACGGTAGCTCCCGGCCATGACATCCGTCACCAGCCGGTCCGTTCGGAGTTGGATGAGACGCACCTCTTTGAGCAGCTCCGGATCCACCCCGGACCGATGCTCCTGGGCCTGTTCCCCCGTTTCCAGGACCGGGCGCCCACCCTCGAAGTGGAGCGCCCTAGGGAACCGGAACATGGTCCATGATCTCCTGCAGGAGGTCCATGCTCGTCCGCTCCTCGGCCTCGGCCTCGAAGGTCAGGTGCATCCGATGCCCCAGGACATAGGGCGCCACCGCCTTGACATCCTGCGGGGTCACATAGCCGCGCCCTTCCAGGAAAGCCTGCGCCTTGGAACAGCGCGAGAGCCCGATGGAGGCCCGGGGCGAAGCCCCGTAGAGGATCATGGGGGCCAGCTCCTTCAGTCCCACCCGCTCCGGATCACGGGTCGCGAAGACGAGATCTACGATGTAGCCGAGGACTTTTTCGTCCAGATAGACCTGCTCGACCACCTTGCGGACCTGGAGGATCCTGTCAGGCTCGGTCACCTTGGGAACCTTGGGGGCCGCTCCGATCCCTCCCATGCGCTTTACGATTTCGATCTCCTCCTCCCGCGTCGGATATTCCACGATCAACTTGAGAAGGAAGCGGTCGACCTGGGCCTCGGGGAGGGGATAGGTCCCTTCCTGCTCGACGGGATTCTGGGTCGCCATGACGAGGAAGGGCTGGGGAAGGAGCCGGGTCTCACCCGCGAGGGTCACCTGCCTTTCCTGCATGGCTTCGAGCAGGGCGGACTGCACCTTGGCCGGAGCCCGGTTGACCTCGTCCGCCAGGATCAGGTTGGCGAACAGCGGACCTTCCCGGACCGACCAGTCCCCCGTCTTGGGATTGTAGACCTGGGTCCCGATCAAGTCCGCCGGCAGGAGATCCGGTGTGAACTGCAGCCGATGGAAGACCCCCCCGATCGCCTCCGCCAGCGAGCTGATCGCCAAGGTCTTGGCCAACCCCGGGAGCCCTTCCAGCAACACATGCCCGTCGGCCAGCAGCCCGATCAGCAGGCCCCGCACCATCCCCTTCTGGCCTACAAGGACCCTCCCCAGGGCCTCTTCGATCTCCACCAGAAAGGCCCCCTCCTCCTTCACCCTTTCCGTCATTGCAAGTGGGTCTGCCGTCAACGTCTTCTCCTTATCCCATCAACCATTCTTCGTTTTTTTCTACCTTCACAGCCTTTTTTCAAAGGAACATACAACAGATACAAATCGCCCCATATGCTGAAAAACTTCCGCCCTTCACCTCACACTCCTTCCCTTAGGCTATCTCCCAGCCCAGCACAAACCGTGTCCCATCCTTCAAGAAGAAAGGCAAAAAGAAAGGAAGCTGAAAAGCCAGGGCAGCGGTTGAGAAACTTTCGCAGAAACCTATGCTCGGCGGAATGACCGGACCGGACGATGGGCCAAGGATTCCCCGCCACCTCGTGGGATACCTTTTCCTTGCGGGGATCTTCCTCTCCGCCCTCGTGGCCTGCAACCTCCTCGTCTACAAGTTCTTCGCCTGGGACCTGGTCTTTCCGGACTGGATCCCCTTCATCGGAGGGAGCAGCCTGGCCTTCTTCGGGCTCTCGGTCGGCATCCTCCCCTACCCCCTGACCTTTCTCGCCACCGACCTCATGTCCGAGATCTATGGCAAGGCCCGGGCCAACCTCTGCGTCTGGATCGGCTTTTTCGTCAGTCTCTTCGTGCTGGGTTTCGTCGAGCTGGGCGCATCGACCAGGGCCATCCGCACCCACGGCTGGTATCTCCCCGCCAGGATGGAGCGAGCCCAATCCCTCCGGGTCGTTCACAACGGCAAGACCCTTCTGCAAGCCCGGATCGCCCAGGCCCACCAAAAAGACCCCGTCCCCCAGTGGAACGCGGAGTTCTCCAAGGCCCCCGGCAAAACCCTCCACGCCTCCTGGTCCGAGATCTGGCGCGACGACCTCCTCGAGAAGACCGGCAAAAAAAGGATCCGCATCGACAACCTGGGCTTCCCCCGTGGGAGCCACCTCCTCGTCGATCTGCTCCAGGACGCCGAGCTTCCCAGCGACCTGAACGAGATCGAGCTTCCCGCCTCCCCGGTCAGCGACGACCTCTTCAAGCTCGTTTTCGGAGGAACCTTCCGCGCCATCCTGGCCAGCATGCTGGCCTACCTGATCGCCCAATGGTTCGACATCCAGATCTTCCATTTCTGGAAAAGACTGACGAAAGGCAAGCACCTCTGGCTGCGCAACAACGGCTCCACCATCCTCTCCCAGCTCGTGGACACCAGCCTGGTCGTAACTGTCCTCTTCCTCGGCACCCAGAACCAGCCCCTCATCCCCGGCATGATCGTGGATGGCTGGAAGTTCAAGGCCCTGGTCGCCCTGGTGGACACCCCCTTCTTCTACCTGGGTGTCTGGGCCTTCAAGAGGTTCCGCCTCGCGCCCCCCTGGAGCGAGTACGCCCAATAGGGAGCGCGGGTGGGAATCAAAGGGCTCTTGGGTTAAGAAGGATCCCAATGCTGAACCGCGAAGACCTCGAAGAGCGTGAACTCGCGACCCTGAGCCGCCTCGCCTGCAAAGCGCGTGAGAGCCGGGGGCGGAGGATCCCGGAGGAGGAGGATCCCCTCCGCACCTGCTACCAGCGGGACCGGGATCGGATCCTCCACTCGGCGGCCTTCCGTAGATTGCAGCAGAAGACGCAGGTGCTCCCGGCGCGAACGGGGGACCACTTCCGCACCCGGCTGACCCATTCGCTGGAGGTCTCCCAGCTCGCCCGCTCGGCCTGCCTTTCCCTGGGACTCAACCCGGATCTGGCCGAGACCGTGGCCCTGGCCCATGACATCGGGCACCCTCCTTTCGGCCACGTCGGAGAGCGGGTGCTCCAGGAGCTGATGAAGGACCAGGGCGGTTTCCGGCACAACGCCCAGGGCCTTCGGATCGTCGACCTGCTCGAGGAGCGCATGGAGGGCGAGGTCGGCCTCAACCTCAGCTACGAGACCCGGGTCTGCCTCCTCAAGTCCAAGATCCCCGAGGGCTTCCCCATCGCCGAGGACCTTCCCCGGGAGGGCCCCCCCTTCCTGGAAGGCATGGTCGTGGACCTCTGCGACCGGGTCGCCTATGTCTCCCATGACCTGGAGGACGCCCTCCGCAGCGGCCTGGTCGACTGGGAGGTCTTTGCCGAACTCGCTCTCCCCCGCGAGGCGATGGAGCACGCCAAGGCGCGCCTCCACTGGGATCAGGGCACCTCCACCCCCCACCTCCTCCGCCGCCGCACGGTCAGCTCCCTCGTCGCCATCCTGATCCGGGACCTCGTCGTCTCCTCCGATCGCCTCCTCCAGGAGGCACACCGGCTTCGCAGCCCCGAAGAAGCCCGCCTCGAGAGCAAGCAGCTCATTGCCCACAGCTCCCAACGCAGCAAGGAGATCCTGGAGTTGCTCAAAACCTTGAACGAGCATTTCTACCAGCACTCCCAGGTCCTCCAGGCCATCCACCTCTGGAGCAACCGGATTGCGGAAATCTACAAAGCGTATATCCAAGGGGAAAAAAAACTTCCTCCCCGCTTCCAATCCATGGCCCCACGCTGGGGCAAGGCCAGGGTCGTTTGCGACTATATCGCCGGCATGACCGACCGTTTCCTGGAACGCCACGAGCCTTTCTCAAAATAAGACAAAATGATTCCCCGAGAATTTCGAGATTTTTTCCGCTTCTGGTGAAACTCCGATAAACTCGGAGTCTACTGAGGCAGGGAGCTCAAAGGACTTGTCCCGCTCGACTCCCAAGATTCATAAGAAAGTCATCGCTGTTCCTGCCTCTTAAGACCTGAAAGTCCTCGATCCTTCTGACATCCCTCGGGGTCTGTCCATACCTGACACTTCCACCAAAACCAGGTTCCTTCGCTCCTCCAAGGCTGCCTACTTGGGGATGGGCACAGTTTTGGTCGAAAGATACAGGGTGAACCGCCAAGGATTGGGACGGGTTCTTTCCTCAAATTCCAAAAAATGACCTCAGTTCATCCCACAGACACTTGGGCGGACGCTCCCTATCCACCGAAGGGCAGCTTTTCCCCCTTTGCCGAGTCTCCCCAAGCTCCTTTCGAGCCCGATTCCATGGACCCGGCCGAGCTGCTCCAAAGGATCGGCCTGGACCAGCGTCTCACCGAGATCGGTGAGCGGCTCACCCTGGACCTTCCGGGGTTTCTGGCCATGTACGTGGGACCACTGCAGGACGAAAGCCCCGCGCCCAGCCTCTCCATGGGACTGATCACGCGCCACCCTCTGACCTCCTCCACCAAGAGGACCCTCAGGCTGGCCATTGGGCGCTTTCTGGGCATCCCAAGAATCTGCCTCGGTTGCTGGATCCCCCAAGACCTCCGCACCGAGTTGTTGAGGGATAAGGCCGGGATCGATCTCCTCCTCCAGGGGACCAAAATCGCCGGCGCCGAAGATCCCCTGGCATCCATCGGAGCCCAGCTTGCCCAATCCCCCGCTCCGCAAGCCGCCCTCATGGAGCTGAAGATGGCCTTCGAAGCCCTCCTCCGCTTTCCTCCCGCAGGCGAAACCAAGGAACCAAAACTCGCTCCCGACCCGAGGGACTTCCATCCCCAGATTGGTCCCACCCTCGCCATCGAACATCTCGCCAACGCCATGCTCCTCAAGCTTGGGGCATACACTCCCTCCCTGGGAGAGCGAAAAAAGGTCCTGGAAAAGCACTACCCCCTCAGCCCCAGCCGGCTCAAGCTCCTGCTCTGGGGGCTGGACGGAGGAGTCGGCCCGGCCCCCCTCGATCAGGTCCAGCTCGAAGAATCAACCTCGAGGGAAGAAGCCCTCTGGCACGAGCTGCGCAACCTCTGCCTCGGCCTCTACGTGGGCATCCGCTTCCCGGACGCCAAGCTGGAACTCGACGCGCCTGCACACCCCATCTACAAGGAAGTCTCCCTCCCCAGGACCCGCATCGGGAAATTGTGGAGAAAGTTACGCGGCCCCCGCAAGACGGAGTTGGGCCTGGACCCCTACGGCCTCCTCCTGCTCGCCCTGGTCCTGGCAAAGACAGGTCCCGACAAGGAGAACAAGGACCTTTGTCTCGACATCTCCGACCTCCTCCCCAACCTGGGCGGTGGCATCCTCGCCCACCCCAACTGGGAGAACCTGCGCCGCGAAGCCATGAGCCTTCGGCCCATGCTTCTCTGCGGCGCTCGCGACTTCCTTTCGGCGGTTTAAGGCTCCAGGAGGGCCCTTCCGTCCCTCCTCAGTCCCTCCTCAGTCCCGCCTCGTGATAGAGCTGGTCGATGAAATCGATCACTCGGCGGACATAAGCCCGCTTCTCGAGATAGGGTCCGGGGAAAAAGCTCCGCTTGAAGCCATAGAGCAGGATGTGCTTGAAGTCCCGGGGGGACAAGTGGAAGGTTTGGAGAGCCTTCATGCACTCCTCGGTGACGGTGGTATTGGACACCAGACGGTTATCCGTGCAAATCGTCGTGGAGAGCTTGGCCTTGTGCATCTTCCGGAAGGGGTGCTTGCTCAGGTCGTCCCGGAATTCGGGAAGGGTCTGCTGGTTCGAGGTCAGGCAAACCTCGATGGTCACTCTCCGGTCGCCGACATAGCGCACAAGCTTGTCCACATATCCCTTCTTGTCCTGGATGCTCTTGTCCTGGATCTTGCGCGAGGAAAAGAGCCAGGTCCCGTGTCCGATCCGGTCGGCGTGGCAGTCGGTAATCGCCTGGAAGATGGATTCGGGTCCATAGTCCTCGCCCGCGTGCACGGTCTTGCCCAAAAAGTGCGCGTGCACGAGTTGGTAGGCCTCCTGGTGGTCGGCGGCCGGAAAGCCTCGTTCCTGGCCTGCGAGGTCGAATCCGACCACCGGGACCCCGTCCTCCTCCCGGGAGAGAACCGCGGCCCGGGCCAGTTCCAGCGAAGCCAGCGCAAAAATCCGCTCCTCGGAAGTCAGGGGGAGGGCCTGGAAATAGGCTCCATAATGCGGGCTGAAGTGACAGTTGAAGTAGCGCATCGCGCAAACGATGATCCCGCTGTGGAAGGGCGGAACGCTGCCGTTCTTGACCTCCGGCCTGCGGTTGAAGGCCCGCTCCGCGCGCCGCAGCCCCTTGCCCACGGCCTTGAGCACCTTGCGCAGGCCAAAACCTCCATGCACATGGAGCTGGGGCGCGAAGCGCACCTCCAGGTAATAGACCCCCTCGCGCTGGCAGTCCTCGGCCAGCTCATAGGCGGCCCGCTCCAAGGCCTCCGCGTCCTTCAGACAGGCCACCGTGTATTCGAAGCCCTTGAGGTATTCGGGGAGGTTTTTATAGGCCCGTTTGAACACCAGCTTGCGCAGACCTTCTTCGCTGGAGGAAGGCAGAGCCACCTTGCGCTCCTTCGCCAGCTCGATCAGCGTGGGGAGGCGCAGGCTCCCATCGAGGTGCACGTGGAGATCCGTCTTGGGCAGCTTGCGAACGAGTTCTTCTGTCAGGGGTGTTTTTGCCATGCGTCATCCTTGAGCCGATCCGGGCTCCTGTCAATTCTTCTTCGGGTCCGTCCTTCCCTGGACCAGGCCCATCCCCCATCATGCCCCTATGAAGGTCCAGGACCAGAAGATCCAGGTGCACCCCGAGCACGAAGACCTCGCCGCCCTGGCGAACCAGGGCTTCGACGCCCTCTGGCAGGATCTCCAAGGCCCCGTCCTGGACCGCAACCGGCTCCGTCGGGTGGAATTCGTGGAGTGGAACGGTGAAGCTTTCTACCTCAAGCGCTTCTTGGGGATCCAATGGAAGAACGCCGTCAAGCTGCGTTTCCTGGAGCGACCCCACTGCCAGAGCCAGGCCTTCCGCGAAGCCCTGGTCATCGAACGCCTCCGCAATCTAGGCTTTCATCCACCCAGCCTCCTCCTCGCCGCCGAGGAGACCCGCTTGGGGCACGAGCAGCGCTCCCTTCTCGCCACCGCACCCCTGCCGGGCCTATCCCTTAGTGAACTCTACCGCGACCGCCCCATGCCCCAAGAACTCCTTCTCCGCTGCGCGGAGACCTTCGGCAAGATCCTCCGCGCCGGGATCTACCTCCCCGACCTCGGGCTCGACCACTGCTTCCTCCTCCAGGGGGACCACTTGGGACTGATCGACTTCCACAACGCTCGCTTCAGCCCCGCCCCCAGGCAGCGCGACCTCGCCCGCGCCCTCGCCCACTGGTTCAAATCCCCCGGCGGCTCCCAGCTCTGGGACCAGGTCGTCCCCTTCACCGAGGCCTATCTGCGGGCCGCCGAGCTGAGCCAATGGATCCCCGGGGTCCTTTTCAGGCTCCAGCGCCGCCTCGGCTCATGACCTCCCCCGGAAGTTCCCGACGTTACGAGAGCCAGGCCAGGGCGGCAGCCTACAAGGCGCGCAACCCCGCCCGCGACCAGGAAGAAAGAGCCCTCCTCTCCGCCCTCCTCGCAAGGGGAGGACAGCCGCCATCCGGCCCCGTCCGCTCCATCCTCGACGCTCCCTGCGGGACAGGTCGACTCTATCCCCTGCTCAGACAGACCTTCGCCTCGGCCACCTACATCGGCCTCGACGGGTCCCAGGCCATGCTGGACCAGGCCCGGACCCTCGTCCCCGCCCCCCTCCTCCGAGGCGACCTCCTGCACCTTCCCTTCGGAGAACGCAGCTTCGACCTGGTCCTCTCCTTCCGCTTCCTCCACCATCTCCCCGCCCCCGCGGCCGCCCGCGCCCTGGAACAGCTCGCTCGACGCAGCCGCAGCGACCTCGTGGTCAGCGCCTTCCACCCCTGGTCGACCCACCACTTCTCCCGCCGCCTCCGGAGCTGGCTCCGCCGCCGCCCCATCCCCCGTCACGCCCACAGCCCCGGCTGGGTCGCCGCGCAGCTCCAGCGCCTCGGATTGCAGGAGGTCGAGAGAGCCCGCATCGGACACCTCCGTGACCTCTGGGTCGGCCTCTACCGCCGGGAAGGACCCGAGCGCACTCCCTAACAGTCTGTCGGGCTGACCGACCAACCGGCCATCTTTTCCGCTCCTACCAGTGCGCTCCCTTTCTCCGCCCGGCACGGAATCCTCCAAAGACTTTGGCCTCAGGCGCCTTCGGCGAAGTCGGCCAAAGCCTTTGGAGGATTCCGAGTTCAGCCCGGATCTTTTATAAGCCGCCCCTGTTCGCAACGGCTTTTACCTTCAGGCTGGCCCCACTTCCGCCCACACCCACCCCGGCCCTGGCCCTAGCGTCCAAAACCAGGGGAGGGTCCATGGTCTCGTTGGAGGAAAGACTCCCTTCGGCTCTGGAGGAATATGAGCCGGGGTACTACCTCTTCTTGATCCTGTTGGAGCCGAGACAGAAGATGCGGGACAACAACAGCATCGAGGAGGGGTCCAACCCCCACTTTCCGAGCTTGGGAAAGGAGATCCCCTTGGGTAGCAGCTTGAGCCCGGCATACGCAAACAAAAAGCGCACCCCGGGTTCCCCCAGCGACAACTACCCTGACACATGGGGATTCTGCCTCCGAAAGGAGTAGATCGTGTCGTGATCGGGGTGGGTGTTGGCGGTAATGAACCGGGCTCCAAGGTCACGATACGTGGTCCTTTCGATCCTACGGGAAGAAAAGATCCCATGCGTATCGCAGTAGATCAAAAGGGAGAGCATGAGCCTTGGGTGATACTGGGGGGACCCGCTCCCAGGATGATTGGTTTTGAAGGCCGAAAGGTCCACCCGCTCTACGGCCTGGAGGATGAAGTGGGAAGTGTTCTCTTTGGGGATCCGACCCCGAAGGTCGGGAGGAAGGAGTGGAAGTTGTTTGTGATTTGCTTCAACGAAGGGGCCAGGGGGAATTTTATGGTTCGGGGTGGGGGCAGCTCAAGAAAGGCTTGGGCCAAACTCGGGATCCTCCAAGGGCTTTGGCCGACTTCGCCGAAGGCGCCTGAGGCCAAAGTCTTTGGAGGATTCCGAGCCGGGCGGAGAAAGGGGGCGCACTCGTGAGAGGGGAAAATGAGGGCAAAGGTTGGGTGGGTACGTCCGACAGACTCCTAACCTTCCCGGTGGCGGAAACGCTCGGGGTCGATGCCATGCTTTTTCATCAAGCGGTACATGGTGCCCCTGGGAATCTCCGCTTCCTGGGCGGAGCGGGAAACATCTCCGCCGTTCTTCTCGAGAAGACTCGCGAGGTATTCCCGTTCGAACTCGGCGATGCGCTCCTTGCGGCTCTGGAAGAAGCTCGCCCCCTCCAGGCTGGTCTCGACCGCCCCCAGGAGGGCGAACTCGTCCGGGAGCAGATCCACGGGGATCTCCTCCCCCTCGGAGAGGGCGACGAGACGCTTGATCACGTTCTGAAGCTGGCGCACGTTTCCAGGCCAGTCGTAACGTTCGAAGATTTCCATCACGTCCGGGCCGAGCCTCTTGGGGCCTTTCCCCATGTCCCTGGAAAACTCGCTGAGAAAATGCCGGGCCAGGAGGGGGATGTCCTCCTTTCGCTCCCGCAGTGAAGGGATCTGCAACTCCACCACGTTGAGCCGGAAGTAGAGATCCTCCCGAAAACGCCCCGCCTTGACTTCCTTCCCGAGATCCCTGTTCGTGGCAGCGAGAATGCGAAGGTCCACGGCGATCTCCTTTCTCCCCCCCAAGCGGCGGAAACGCCGTTCCTGCAGGAGGCGCAGGAGTTTGGCCTGGAGGGGGAGAGGAAGCTCGGCGACCTCGTCCAGAAAGAAGGTTCCCCCCTCCGCCAGCTCCACCAGCCCGATGTTTCGCCCAGCCGCGCCGGTGAAGGCTCCCTTCTCATGCCCAAAGAACTCGCTCTCGAGCAAGGATTCGGGGATGGCCCCGCAGTCCACGGGGACGAAGGGCCGCTCCGCCCGGGCGCTCGCCCCGTGGATGCTGCGCGCCACAAGCTCCTTGCCCGTGCCCGTGTCCCCCAGGATCAGCACATCCAGGTCCACGGCGGCGACCTTTTGGATCAAGGCGAAGAGTTCCCGCATCCGCGGACTCTCGCCGAGCATCTTGCGGAAGCGGTACTGCTTCTCCACCTGCCGCCGCAGGAAACGGTTGGCCACCTTGAGCTCCCTCTGCTCGAGAATGCGCATCACCGTCGCCTTCAAGTCCTCGGGCAAAAAGGGCTTGGTGATGTAGTCCGTCGCTCCCAGCTTCATGCTTTCCACCGCGCTCTCCACGCTCGGAAAGGCCGTCATCATCAGGACGCTGAGGTCGGGGTTGACGGCCTTGCCGATCCGCAGCAGCTCGATCCCATCCTTGCCCGGCATGCGGATGTCGCTGATCAGAAGATCGAAGCTCTCCTCCTCCAAAAGAGCCGCCGCCTCCCCGCTCTTGGAGCAGAGACGGATCTCCAAGCCGGGGAGATCCTCGAGGGTATCCTCCACCACTTCGAGGAGGCCCTCCTCATCGTCCACTACGAGAATTCGCGTTCGTTTCATGATGCCGCCCCTCCCGAGGCTTCGGGAATCCAGAGGACAAAGCAGGCTCCCTCCCCCTCCCTGCTCACCAGCTCGAGACTGCCCCCATGGCTCTTGGCGAGCCCATAACAGATCGAAAGCCCCAGGCCTGTCCCCTTGTGCTTGTCCTTGGTGCTGAAAAAGGGTTCGAAGACCTTGTCCCCGATCTCCGGCGGGACCCCCGGCCCCGAGTCCTGGACCCGCAGGGCAAAACCAGCCGCCCCTCCCCGCTCCTCCCTCTTGAGCACAACCCGGATCCATCCCCCCGAATCGATCGCGTCGCCGGCGTTCATCAGGAGATTGAGGAAGACCTGGGACAACTCCCCTTCGTTGCCCTCCACCCAGCAGGGCTGCTCGGGCATGTCCAGCTCCGAGCGGGCATCCTTCTGTTGCAGCTCCTGCAGGACCAGATCGAGGGAGCCCTGGAGGGCCTTCCTCAAATCGAAGCGGACTTTTTTCTCGGGCGAGGGCCGGGAATAGCTGAGCAATCCCCTGGCGATCCCGGCGACTCGGTCCGCCAGGCCTGCGATCTTTTGCAGGTCACGGACCACTTTGGGCGGAAGCTCCTCCCCAAACTTGGACAGAAGAAGCCTGGCCTTGGCCCCCATGATCGTGATGGGGTTGTTCACTTCGTGGGCGACATGGCTGGCCAGCTTTCCCACCGCCGCCAGCTGTTCCGCGCGGATCATCTGCGCCTGCTCCCTCTTCTCCCGGGAAATGTCGGTGGCCAGCTCCACCACTTCCAGGATGTCCCGATCGGGGTCCTCGATGGTGCCGAACTGGACCCTGTACCAACATCTCCCATCCTCCGCCGGCAGTTCCACCTCGATCGTCCGTGCACGATGATCCCTGAACTCCTGCTCCTCCGCCCTTCGAAAATCCGGAGACGTTTCCCAGGCCTTGGAAAACCAGCGATCCCAGATCCGGTTCTTCCACCGAATTCCCCGCTCCCGATCCAGGACGCGTATCGCCGTCCCGGTGGATTCCAGAGACTGCTCCAGGACCTTCTGCGTCTCGATCCTTTCGAGGGCGATGGCATGGATCCGCTCTTCGTTGGCCCGGCTCTGGGCGGTAATCTTGGTCGTAAAGTAGGCGGCAAGAAAAAAGGCGATGGCGTAGATGGCCGTCATGCTGGAGGCGTATCCCGCGTCCTTGCTGGCGTGCATGTCATGGTCATGCCCATGGGGGATGATCGCGAGCGTGTAATGCTCGGTAATCCCGGCCCATTCGACGAAGGCGAGCGCTGCGATCAGCAAGCTTGCGATGCCCGCCACAAGGTAACATTCCCGTGGAGCCAGGAGAATGCCCGCGATGATGACATGAAAGAGCAGCAGGATGACAAGGGGGTTCTCCAAGCCCCCTGAGAAATGAAGCATGGCGGAGAGGACGAACAAATCGGTAAGGACCTGAACGAGAAGGATGTGTTTGGGAAGGAAGCCCCGTTTCAGCACCCTCTGAAGAAGGAGGTTGAAGACGAGGAGCAGTCCCAGGATCGAGACCAAGGGTGGAACAACCTCCATCGGCAACCAGTGTAAAAACCCAATGGACAGAATGAGCAGGAAGCTCGCGCTGATGATGGCCACCCATCGCATACGGATGTACCAGAGGGAGAGGAAACGAAGCCGAAAACGTTCCCGCTTGGATGGCTCCAGCCAGGTCGTCTGGTCCTCGATCTCATCCTTCAAACCTTCGAGAGGAGAAGGAACGGAGAGAAGCGCGCTAAGGATGACCACTGCAAAGGCGACGAGGGTGACGATCCCCCTAGCGGTCTGAAGAGAGCCCTCCTCCCCCGGATGGCTGGACTCGAGAAAAAAGGTGTGAATCAACCAAAAAGCCGCCCAAACCCCCACCCAAGCCAGGAGAAGAAAGGCGAGCAGGAAGGGGAGGTTGAAGGCCTTGGGGGCAGAGGGATCGGGCAAAGGGCTTGCTCCTTTCTCCTCCGAGGACATCCCGGATGACTTGTTGTGTGGCTGCAAGCCCGATTTTTCCTCTTCCATCGACTTCTCATCCATTGCTCCAAAGAGGTTAGCGCGCCCCCGCCCTCCGTGGACCCGGAATCAAAAGTCCTGCCATGCATCCTTGCCCCCGAAATCAGGAAGGAAACCCGGTTTCCAGAAAGGTTCTGTCACCTTTTTGAGAAACATCCACTTCCCTGTCACAAGGATGAGACAGGAAACGAGTCCAAACACCCGGAATCGGGGGACTTTTCTAGAAAAACACCAGGCACGCCAATTGCCTTGAGCCTTCCGAACGCTTTCAGAAAAAAGGATTCGGGAGAAACCAATGTTCTCAGCGACCACCTCATCATCTCTTTTCCTGCTCGCAGGCCTGACCCTCTTTTCGGGGATCCAGTTGGGTGCCCAAGGCAAAACCGAATGGAAAGCTCCATCTCGCGCCAAGAGGAAGAAGAGCCCCCTGACTCCCTCAGCAGAGACCATCCAAGCGGGAAAGGCCCTGTATCTCAGCAGTTGCATGGTTTGCCACGGGACCCAGGGCAAGGGAGACGGCCCGGCCGCGGCAGCCCTGAAACCAAAACCCAGGGACCTCACCGACCCCGCCATTCTGAAAATGAGCGATGGGGAACTCTACTGGAAGATTCGCACCGGAAAAGCGCCGATGCCCGCCTTCGCCACAGCCCTCAAAAGCAGGCAGATCTGGGAAATCATCACCTTCCTGCGGGATCTGGAACAAAAACGGTCGGAGAACACACCCATCAAGGTCCCGAACCCCAAGGCCGCCACCCACCGAGTCCTGGTGGGATATCTGGACCTTCTCAGGACCCTGAAGTCCAAGAACTGGGCCCCATCGTCCAGGATGCAGGCAAAGCGTTTCGAGAAAACCATCGCCTCCCTCCGCATCGCAGAAGTCGGGAACAAAAAGGACCAGTCCTTCTGGCTCTCCACGCAGAAGAAGTTGAAGCAGGGTGCCAGCCTTCTCGCGGATCCGAAAAACAAGAACTACATCGAGGGCTTCCAGCAGATCACCAGAGCCCTCGATGCCCTGATGGACCGCTTCGGAAACCCCGAGAAAAAGGCCCTGAACCTCTTCGTCTGCAAAATGGGCCCGAGCAAGGGGGGAAACCTCTGGTTCCAGGAGAGCAAGAAAGCCCTCAACCCCTTCCCCTGGGGCAGCAAGATGCCCTCCTGCGGCGAACGCCTCAAAACCTACTCCCCCCCCAAACCAACGGGAAAGACCCGTACCACCAAATAACTCTCAAACCTCGGATCACAGGAGTCGAACGTGAAACCGATCTACCAATGGATTCCCCTCTTACTCCCCGCTCTCTTTGCGAGCGGCCTCTCCGCGCAGGGCCAAGGAAAGGCACCGAACAAGGAGATCCAAAACCTCAAAAAGGCCATGGAGCAACTCCGTGAAGAAACCGACCAGGCCCTCGAAGAAATGGAGAACCGTCTCCTCAAGGAAGGCCAGGAAATCGGCAAACTCCGTCCCGGAGCGACCAGGTTCCTTTTCTCCGGCTACTCCTCCTTTCGCTTTACGGACGAAGAAGGAAGCCCCTCTACCTTCGATGCGACCTTCAATCCCATCGTTCTCTTCAAATTCAAGGACAACCTGTTCTTCGAAGGCGAAGTCGAATTCGAACTGGCTGACGCTTCCACCCCTGGTGAGCCGGAGTTCGAAACGGAAGCCGGCCTCGAATACGCCCACATGGTCTGGGCCCCCCGCGATGAGGTTATGTTCGGGGTCGGAAAATTCCTGCTCCCCTTCGGACAATTCACCGAACGAGTGCATCCGGCCTGGATCAACAAACTCCCCGACAAGCCGCTCATTTTCTCACACAGCGGCTTCATCCCCGAGGCCGACGTCGGAATCGACGTCAGAGGAGCCCTGCCTGTCATGCAAAGGGCTTCGGTCAACTACGCCTTGTATCTGACCAACGGTCCACAGTTGGATACGACCACGGGCGAGATCGCGACCGGCAGTCCTTCGGACAACAACCACAACAAAACTCTGGGTGGAAGGATCGGCTTCCTCCCCATCCCCTCCCTCGAAGTGGGGTTCTCCTTCATGACGGGCAAAGCGGGATTCACCACCTCAAGCGGAACCACAAGCCTGGACACCCTTCTCCTTGGAGTCGATGTCGCCTTTACGCGCTCCTTCGACCAGATCAAGGGAACGATCGACGCCCGGGCCGAATGGGCCATGTCGGACATCGACTCGAACAGCGCCGTGATCGGCGGAGCCGACAACTCAAGGGATGGCTGGTACGCACAAGTCTCCTACCGGGCCGACAAGATGGAATCCCTCCTCAAAAACCTCGAGTGGGTCCTCCGCTACGACACCCTCTCCAATCCCGCCAGTCTCAACTCTGACAGGAGCCGCCTGACCCTTGGCGTCAACTATTGGATCGGCAACAGCACGGTGGTCAAGATGGCTTACCAGTTCGACGACCGGGACAACTCTGCGGCCGAAACGGATGCCTTTTTGTTCCAAGTTGGAATGGGCTTCTGAAAACCATGGGAAAGAAACAAAAAGGTGAAATCATGAATCGATTCCAAATCAAAGCTCGTCATCTTCTACCCGCCCTTGGATTGGCTGTGTTGGGAGGGCTGTTGGCCTCCTGCACGGCGAGTACGGGAGAGGGCTCGAAAGATGCAAACGTCTCCCAGGCCGCCAGCGCCCCTTCCGGGGCCGAGATCTGGGCGAACACCTGCGCTCGTTGCCACACGTTCAGGGATCCAGCGACCTTGAACGATTCCCAGTGGGATGTCGCAATGATGCACATGCGTGTTCGGGCCAAGCTCCATGGAGCCGACGCCCGGGCTGTCCTCAAGTTCCTGCAGTCGAGCAATTAGGAACCTGGCCTTCCGTCTCCTGCCCAGGAAAGGACAGGAGTCCGAGTAGAAGCATGAATCTGACCTCGACCCCCAGGGGCGACCCTGGGGGTTTTTACTTGGACTTGCGCTCGACGTAGGCCGTGATCTTGGCGAGGCTGTCGAGGTTTTCCGGGAGGATTTCGTCGTCCTCGACCGTGATGCCGAACTCGTCCTCCAAAAAGGTGATCAGTTCCAGGACTCCCGTGGAGTCGATGATCCCCTCGTCCAGGAGGGAGGTGTTTTCGTCCAGCTTGCTCCCATCGTCGGAGAGGAGGTAGTTCTCTTCGAGGAAGGCGCGGATTTCCTTGGTGATGTCAGTGGCGGTCTTGTCGGTCATGCAGAGTTTCCTTCGAAGGCGACAGCTCTCTCTTCGACAGGGGAGGGGGGCGAGGTGAAGAGGGGCCGGGCCTCTGCGGGCATCATAGGGGGAAGGCCCCTTGGGAGGGAAGGTTCCCTGCCCGGCTCCCCTCCAGAGTTTCAAGCCTTCCAGGCGACCAGGGCGCGGATCTCGCCTTTGGGATCTTCGAGCCCCTTGGGGTCCCGGTAGGCAGGGTTTTTGGCGAGGCGGCCGAGGACGCCCTTGGCCTGGCCGAGGCCGATCTCGAAGGCGAGGGCGGCGCCGGGGGCGAGGAAGTCGGGGGCTTCCTTGAGGAGTTTCCAGAGGATGCCGACGCCGAAGCGGCCGCCGTCGAAGGCGAGTTTGGGTTCGAAGCTGCGGATCTCCTCGGCCATCTCATCGACGCGGGGGCTGGAGATGTAGGGAGGGTTGCAGAGGATGAGGTCGAAGGGGCCTTGGCCAGTCCGGCGGATGGGCTCGAAAAGGTCGCCGGCGAGGAAATGGGCACGGTCCTCGAGGCCGATGAAGCGGGCGTTCGCCTTTGCGAGGGCGACGGCCTCCTCGCTGAGGTCGGCGCCGAGGACCCTGGCCTCGGGGACATGGTGAGCGACGGCGAGGGCGAGGTTGCCGCTGCCGGTGCAGAGGTCGAGGACCTGGACGCTGCCCTGGTCGGCCAGGGCCGCCTTGGCCAGGGCGATGGCCTGTCGGGCGAGCAGCTCGGTCTCCTTGCGGGGGATCAGGGCCTCGGGGCCGGCGATCAGCTCGAGCCCGACGAAGGCCTGCCTGCGCGTGATGTGCCCCAGGGGCTCGCCCTCGAGGCGCCGGGCGACCAGGGCGCGCAGCGCCTCCTCCTGCGAGGCGTCCAGGGGGCGCAGGGGCTGCTTCATGGCCTTCTCGGCCGAGAGGGCCTCTCCCGCGGCCAGGCTCCAGAGCGCCCGCAGGGTCGAGTCCGGCGTCTCCTCCGGCTTGTCGGGCAGGCCGGCCCAGGCGGCTTCGAGCCTCTTGCGCTGCTCCTCGAACAGGAGGCTCTCCTCGGGTCGTTCCATCTCAGTCCTTTTACGCATCCTCGAGCAATCCCTTCTTCCGAATCTTGCCGGTCGTCGTCTTGGGGAGGCTGTCCCGGAAACAGACCTCCTTGGGCACCATGAAGTTCTCCAGGTGGGCCAGGCAGTACTTCTTGATGTCCTTCTCGCTCAGTTCGGCATCGGGCTCAAGGACGACATAGGCCCGGATCGCCTGCCCCAGGATGGGATCCTCGACGCCGAGCACCGCTGCCTCCCGAATGCCGGGCATGCCGTGCAGGCAGTTTTCGATCTCGATGGGACTCACCTTTTCCCCGCGGGTCTTGATGATGTCGTCGCTGCGCCCGACGAAGTAGAGATAGCCCTCCTCGTCCATGCGGAAGAGGTCCTGGGCGCAGAGCATGCGCTCGCCGGGCAGCGGTCCCTCGCGGAGCATCTCCCGCGACAGGTCCTCGCGGTTCCAGTAGCCGAGCATGACGTGAGGGCCGCGCACATGCAGGACACCCACCTCGCCGGGCGGCACCGGGCGACCGGCCTCGTCGAGGACGGAGACCTGGGTGCCGGGGATGGCCTTGCCGACGGAGTCCGGCTTGTGCGGCAGGTCCTCCGGCTCGAGGTAGGCGACGCGCTTGCACTCGGTCAGGCCATACATCTTGAAGATGAGGGCGTTCGGGAAGATCTCGGACAACTCCCGCAGAAAATCCTTGGGGAGGGCGGCCGCGGTGTTGGTGATGCGGCGCACCGTCGGGAAGGAGAGCTTTTTCCTGCGGTGCAGGGAGAGCAGCATGGCGTAGATGGTCGGGACCCCCGGAAAGACCGTGGCCTCTTCCTCCTCGAGGACCTTGAGGACCTGGGCGGGGTAGGTGAAGGAGCGCTCGAGGACCAGGGTGGCGCCGAGCCTCAGGGTCATCAGGAGCTGGTAGAGCCCATAGTCGAAGGCCAGGGGGAGCGCGTTGAGGATGCGGTCCCCAGGCCCCAGCCGGAGGTAGTGGCTGATGCTCTCCGCGGCGAAGACCATGGACTGGTGGGTCATCATCACGCCCTTGGGCGACCCGGTGCTGCCGGAGGTGTAGATCAGGGAGGCCAGGTCGATGGGGATGCGGGCGGGGTCGGGGAGGGCGCTGCCCGCGGCCCGGGCGGCTTCCCGGCCCTCGGCCAGCAGCGCGTCGAAGGCCGTAAACCCTTGTGGGGCCTGGCCGGAGCTGGCGAGGATGGATGGGTGTCCCCCTTCGGCGGCGAGGGCGGGGAGGAGGACCTTGGCGAGGTGGCCGTCGCTGAGGAGGGCGCGGGCGCCGGAGTCCTGGAGGATGAAGCGCAGCTTGTCGGCCTTGGTCTGCGGGTTGACGACGAGGAAGACGCCGCCGGCGAGGAGGGCGCC
>DROQ01000051.1 GCA_011321845.1 Planctomycetota bacterium
CTCCGTCCCCATCCAAGTCCTGCCCCCCTGCTGCTAACCTGCCAAAGCTCTGAGAGAAGAGAGGAGGATAGACCTTGCGGATCAACTTGCCGGTTTTTCCGGAGAAGAGAAAAGTAGGTTTGAGATCTGGCTGGAGTCCGAGAAAATCGGGAGTGCCGTCGCTGTCCACATCACCTACGCTTTCGAAAGAGTTGAAGTTGTAAAACTCTGTAAACTTCCCGTAGTCGATCTTGTAGAGGCGTTGAAACGTGCGCCCTGAATAAGCTTCGAAGCGGCCTTTGAAATTGATGCGGGGATAAAGATTGAAACCGATGTCCAGTACACCATCTTTATCAATATCCCCCATGACGAAAAAGTTATACATCGTCCCCAATTGCCCTTTTCCCCTGAGCAAGTCCACTCCAGTTCGGCCGGAATAAATCCAGGGCCTAGACCCTTCTTTTTGCTTGGCTCGATAGTAAGAAAAAATTTCAGAAACCCCATCTCCGTCTAGGTCTCCAACCCCTTGGGCCATAACGGAAACATCTGGATTGGCTAGGCTCTCCGCCTCATGACGAAAGAGCAGGGTCTGCCCATTCCCAAAAGAGGAAAGGGCGATGAGCCAAAAAAACGCTAATGACAAGAGCTTCATCGATCTGTCTCCTTGTTCCCCATTTCTCAACGATCCAAGTACACCGGCACCGCGTTGCTGACCATCCGGACGCCTCCGCCGTCCCAGACCACGAAGGCATGATCCAGCACCGTCCAGCGCAGACTCGCGGGGAGGCCCAGGGGCAGAGTGAAGTGGGCCTTGGCCTTGCCCTTGGCGTCCAGCACGCCCACTCCGTCAGGGAAAAACATCGTCTTGGGGTAGGACCAGCTCAGCTGGGTGTAGAGGTCCAGGTTGAGGGGGAGGTGATGCCGGCCTAGGCGCGTGCCCGGGCGCACTCCGCTGGCGCTGCCGAGCATGAGGTAGGGCTTGCCCGCGTTCGAAGAGCCGGCGTCCAGGTAGAGGGTCTGCACGAGGCCGCCCCGGTTGGTGTTCCCCGAGAGGGAGACCCGCGGGAGGCTTGCGCGCAGGGGGTGGGTTTTGGCGGACCAGACGTCGAAGTAATCACGGAAGGTGGGTGGCACGAGAGGCGCAAGAGTCCCCACGAGGAGCTCGGGGATCCCGTCCTGGTCCAGGTCGCCGATGGAGCGAAGGTTGTAGCCATAAAGATCCCTAGCCTTGGGAGATTTACCCCGAAGCCGCGCGAGGATCTTTCGGCTCTTGCCTGAATAAACCAGGATCTCCCCTTGGAGATAGGACTGTGAAGGCACCGGGATCATGTGACCCACCGCAAAATCCTGGACTCGGTCCCCGTTCCAATCCCCACAGGGGCTCAGGGCCCAGGCAAACCTCTCACGCTTTTGTGTCCCTGAGACCTTGAAGAGCAGCTTCGGTAGGCCCCCTCCTAGGTGCTTTCCTGAGAAGACCCATAGCGATCCCTGGGAGTTACCGGTTCGTTCATCTTCACCCACTCCAACCTCGCTTACTCCATCTCCGTTGAGGTCTCCAAGGATGGCTAGGGAAATCCCAAAAAGGGTCCCACGGACCTTGGTGCCGTAAAACCCAAGGATCAATTGCCCCGTCTTCCCTGAGTAAAGAAAGACCTTTCCGTAACCAGGATAACGGTTCCGTCGCCCCCCAAAAGTCGGATCGGCAATCAAGTAATCGGGGACCCCATCCCCATCGAAATCATGGCCCCCTGCTGCAAAAACTCCAAAAAGCTGAGAAAAGAGAGGAGGGTAGACCTTGCGGATCAACTTGCCGGTTTTTCCGGAGAAGAGGAAAGC
>DROQ01000052.1 GCA_011321845.1 Planctomycetota bacterium
AATCGCGTTGGGCGCGGACCGGGCAGTGGAAACGGAAAGACTGCGGGCCGTGGTTTCAATGGTCAGAAATCACGATCGGGTTACAAGCAGAGGCTGGGATTCGAGGGGGGGCAGATGCCCTTGTATCGAAGGATCCCGAGGAGAGGTTTCAACAACGCCCGTTTCACCGTCCGTTTCACCATCATCAATGTGGGTGATCTCAATGTTTTTGACGCCGGGACGGTGGTGGATCTCGAAAAAATTCTCGAGGTAGGCCTTACCAGTCCCGAAACTCCGTGGCTGAAGGTCCTGGGGAATGGCGAAATCGATCGCCCTTTGACCATCAAGACCCATAAGATCTCCGGTTCGGCAAGGGCAAAGGTCGAAGCTGCCGGAGGGACGATCGAGATCCTTCCCTTGGATCGCGCCAAGGCGAAGAAATCGGGCGAAAGCAAAGGGGAATAGGGGATTCCCCTCTTCCCCAACCAATTCCTGATGGCTTGCAAGAGCCTGGTAATCCTAGCCCTGGGGGCTAAGCAGCAATGAACCTGAAGATCCTCAACCTCTTCCGTATCCCCGACCTTCGGCGGAAACTGATGATCACCGTTGGACTCCTTCTCGTCTACCGGATCGGTTTTCATGTCCCCCTTCCAGGGGTCGATGTGGACGCCCTGAGGGAAGCCGCGGAGCGGTCTGGGAGCTTGGCTGCGCTTTTCGGGATTATGAGTTCTCTTACGGGTGGGAATTTGGGATCTGCCGCCCTCTTCTCCCTGGGAGTGATGCCCTATATTTCTGCAAGCATCATCTTTTCACTTTTGACCAAGGTTATGCCAAGTCTGGAGAGCTTGTCCAAGGAAGGCGCGGCCGGGCAACGCAAGATCAACCAGTACACCCGGCTCGCAACCATCCCGATTTGCCTCTTCCAGTCCCTCTTCGTGATCTATGGGGTTCTGAACTCGAAGACCCCTGGTGGCAATTTCCTTGTTCCACAAGATATATGGGGTGTCCCCTATATCCTGGGAACCATGGTTGCCCTCACTGCGGGGACCTTCTTCATCATGTGGCTCGGGGAGCAAATCACCGAACACGGATTAGGGAATGGGATCTCCATCATCATCATGGCGGGAATCATCGCGACCATTCCCAAAGCCCTTGTGGGTTTCTTGGGGCGAGGGAGCCTAAGTGCCGATGAGAAATTCCAGACCATGCTCCTCTACACCCTCGCCTGGGTTCTTACCGTCTTTGTGATCGTCTACATTACCAAGGGGCAGCGTCGGATTCCTATTCAGCAGGCGAAGCGAACCCAAGGACGAAAGGTTTATGGCGGTCAGAGGCATTTCTTGCCCTTCAAAGTCAACCAGGCGGGAGTCATGCCGATCATTTTTGCCGCGGCTTTGATGATGCTCCCCAACCTCCTGGCCCAGGTCCCATTCCTCAGGTTTTTCTCGGTATTCCGAGATCCTTCGGGATGGTGGTACATCCTGATCTATAGCGTCTTTATCATTTTCTTTGCCTTCTTCTGGGTCCAAATGATGTTCCAGCCCAAGGAGATTGCAGACAACCTCCGGGAGTACGGCTCTTTTATCCCTGGGATTCGCCCGGGCAAGAAAACCGCCGAATACCTCGGATACATTATGAAGAGGGTGACCCTGGCCGGATCCATCTTCTTATGCCTCATTGCCGTGCTCCCCAATATCATCACCAAGGAGATCGGCAACCTGCAGGGAACGAGCTTTGCATATTTCCTGGGTGGCACTTCGATTCTGATTGTTGTTGAAGTGGCCCTGGACCTCGTGGAGCAGATCAATGCTCAGATGGTCATGAAGAACTACGATGGTTTCATGAAAGGGGAAGCGACCAGCCGCACAGGTTGGGGGCGAAACGGATGAGGTTTGATCATGGGTGAGATCCTGGTTTTTTTAGGTCCGCCGGGGGCCGGCAAGGGAACTCTTGCCTCTTGGTATCGTGAAAAAACCGGTGCTCGCCATATCTCGACAGGGGATGTTCTCCGGCAGGCAGTAAAAGATGGGACCGAAGTGGGCAAGGTGGCTGCCGGCTATATGGATGCCGGCAAGTTGGTCCCCCTCGAGGTCATCCTCGATGTGCTTTTCGAAGCGGTTCCCAATTTTTCGGAGGGAACCATCCTTCTGGATGGCTTTCCCCGCACTGTGGAACAAGCTGAGGCTTTGGATCAACGTCTCTCCGAAAAGGGACTCGAGGTAAACCGGGTTGTTCTTTTTGAAATCCCGGACGAAGATGTGGTCAAGCGTTTGAGCAGTAGGCTCCTCTGTCCAGAATGTGGGGCTGTCTACAATCTCGAGTCCGCCCCTCCCAAGCAGGAAGGAGTTTGCGATGCCTGTGGAGAGTCCCTCATCCGTCGCAGGGATGATGAACCGGACTCCATCCGGGAGCGTCTCAAAGTCTATTGGGACTCGACTGCACCCCTTGTTTCCTATTACAAAGAACGTGGGAAGTTGATCCCCATCGATGCTTCCAAGGGGATCCAAGAGGTGCGTGCTGAATTGGAAAAAGTATCAGGGTAATCCTGTTGTTTGGCTGGCTTCGGAAACCGGGGCCCAGGTAGAAGGAAAGGTAGTCGTTCGTGGCGAAAGAAGAACCGATCGAAGTGGAAGCCATTGTGAAGGAGGCCCTCCCGAACGCGCAGTTTCGGGTAGTTCTCGACAGTGGCCATGAGATCCTCGCCTATGTCTCAGGGAAGATGAGGTCCCACTGGATCCGGATTCTTCCGGGAGACAAGGTGACCGTCCAGATGTCTCCTTACGATCTGACCAAGGGCCGGATTGTCTATCGGGGGGGCTAGCCTTCGCCTCCGGGAGGTTGGGGGAATTCTCCTCGAGGCCCCGCTGTTTTTTTTGCTTCCTTTTGGAAAGCTTCTTGGAATCCGGGAGGGCTGAAATTATAATCCTCCGTCCATTTTTGCCGGTTTTCCGGGGCCAATAGGGTCTTGCCCTTAGCAGGTTGAAGAAATGAAAGTTAGAGCATCTGTCCGTCGCATGTGTGAGCACTGCAAAATCGTCCGCCGCCGGGGTGTTGTGCGTGTCATTTGCAGCACGAATCCTCGGCATAAACAGAGGCAGGGCCGCTGAGTTTTGTTTCTTACCCACCTGCTTCAGGTATTTTTGCCTGAGTTAAGGGGTTTTTCCCCGGAAACCTGCTCCTTTTTTACCTACTCCAAGGGGTAGTTTTTTGGTCTGTTTCAATCGTCCCGAGCTCCTGGGCTCGAGGATAGGAGATTAGAGTATGCCGCGTATTCTTGGTGTCGACATTCCGAACGATAAGGTCGCCTGGGTGGCCTTGACCTATATCTATGGGATTGGTCCCACCACCGCGAACAAGATCTTGGATGAGCTTGGCATCAATAAGAATGTTCGAGCCAAGGAGCTTACGGACGAAGAGTTGGCAAAGCTCGCGAGCACCATTCAGGAAAAGGTTGTTGTGGAAGGGCAGCTCCGGAGGACTGTGGCTCAAAACATCAGTCGACTCAAGGACATCGGTTGCTATCGGGGGCTTCGGCATCGCCGTGGCCTGCCGGTCCGCGGGCAGCGCACGAGATGCAACGCTCGCTCTCGGAAAGGTCCCAAGAGGGCGATCGCTAACAAGAAAATCGCAAGGAAATGATCGGCTGATGGGTGGAGGGCTGAGCAAGAGAGCCTGAGCGATCACTGAGATCTCTCCGCTGGACTCCCCGCCATGAAACCGAAGTGAAAAGTTTACTGAGAAATACCTGGAACTATTTTTTAACCTGATTCCCAATCGTTATTCCCGAACCGTCCTCCTGACCTCTCTGGAACCTGGTTTCCGGAGAGTCTCGTCGGGACAAGGCTAGGAAAGGCAAGCTGTTCATGAAAGTTGAAGGAAGAACTGGAGATCGACTGTGAGTTCTCGAGGAACAAAAAAGAAAATACGTCGGCACGTGTCCAAGGCGGTTGCGCATATTCAAGCAACTTTCAACAACACGATCATCACGATTACGGACATGAACGGGGAGACTCTCTGTTGGAGTTCTTCCGGGACGATTGGATACAAGGGTTCCAGAAAATCGACCCCCTTTGCAGCTCAGAGAGCGGCCGAGCGTTGTGCTGGCATGGCTCGGAAGATGGGTGTTTCGGAGATTGAGGTCAAGGTGAAGGGGCCGGGGGCCGGGCGTGAGTCGGCGATCCGGGCCTTGAATAACTCGGGACTAACAGTCCGCTTGATCGAAGATCGGACCCCGATTCCCCACAACGGGTGTCGGGCCAAAAAGAGAAGACGGGTCTGAGAAGGATTCACGAGGAAAAACATGGCAAGGATTCATGGTAACGTCTGCAAGCTCTGCCGGAGAGAAGGGGGAAAGCTCTTCCTCAAAGGCCAGCGCTGCTTTTCCGAGAAATGCGCGGTCCATCGTCGGCCCTATCCTCCCGGGATGCATACAAGGCCTCCCCGCAAGCGCTCGGAATTCGGCCTGCAGCTTCGAGAAAAGCAAAAAGCCAAGCGGCTCTATGGCGTGATGGAGAAGCAGTTCCGCAACCTCTTCGCCAAAGCCAAGAGGCAAAGGGGCAACACCGGTGAGAACTTGCTTGTTTTGCTCGAGAGGCGGTTGGACAACGTGGTGCTGCTCCTTGGATTGGCGCAGTCCCGCTTCCATGCCCGCCAGTTGATCGCGCATGGCAATGTCCGCGTGAACCGGAAAAAGATGACGGTTCCTTCCTACCTTGTGAAGCCAGGAGACGAGATCTCCATCAAGGAGAAGGAGTCGATCCAAAAGATTGCAAAGGACGCGGTGGAACTGAACAAGGGACAAGCCATTCCTGATTGGGTTGAGGCGGATCCCTCGAACCTGCGCGGGAAGGTCCTTTCCTATCCCAAGCGCGAAGATGTCCCTCACCCGATTCAGGAGCAGCTGATTGTGGAGCTTTGCTCCAAGTAACCCAAGTAAGGGGAGAAGGCCGAATGAGAATCCGTTGGCGTGAATTTGAGTTGCCGAATCGAGTGGAGTTGGACAAAGACACTGCCACTCCCACCTTTGGCCGTTTCATTGTGGAGCCCTTCCAAAAGGGCTTTGGAACTACGATCGGAAATGGGCTCCGGAGGGTTCTGCTCTCCTCCATCGAGGGGGCCGCTGTAAGCGGTGTCAGAATCGACGGAGTGCTCCATGAGTTCTCCACCATCGAAGGGATCTATGAAGATATGCCCATCGTTATCCTGAACCTCAAGAGGTTGAGGCTCAGGATCGAGGGTGATGAACCGGTCGAGATGAAGTTGGACCTCGAGCGAAAGGGAGAAGTCACAGCCGCGGATATCGAGGTTCCTGCGAATGTGGAGATTCTGAATCCCGAACTCAAGATCTGCACCCTGACCGACAACATCCGGTTCTCCGCAACCATCTATGCGAAGAAGGGAAGGGGATATGTCCCCGCCGAGGAGAATCTGGATGAGAACTCGGAGATCGGTTTGATTCCTGTGGATTCGCTCTATAGCCCTGTCTTCCGCTGCAGGTATTCGGTGGGAGCCACGAGGTTGGGGGAGGAGACCGACTATGACCGGCTGGTGCTGGAGATCTGGACCGATGGATCCGTTTCTCCGGAGATGGCCCTGGTCGAGGCGGGGAAGATCTACCGCAAACATCTGAACCCTTTCATCCAGTTCTTCGACTTCCAGGAGGAGGAAGTGGTCGAACCGATCACCCTGGATCTCCCCCAAGAGAAGGCCGAGCCTGTATCAGAGTTGGATCAGCTCTTGGATCAGCCCTTGGATCGGCTCGAACTCTCCGTTCGAGCCAAGAATTGCCTGGACTCGGAGAATATCCTCACGATTCGGGAGTTGGTCTCCTTGTCCGAGAGCGACTTGCTGAGGGTCCGGAACTTTGGCAAAACTTCTCTCAAGGAAGTACAAGCCAAACTCCAGGAGCTGGGTCTCAGCTTTGGGATGTCCGTTCCCCCTAGAATCTAAAAGCCCTCCACTGGGTAGAAAACGAACAACAGCGACAGGAGTAGAGTCAAATGAGGCACCGTAAGGCTGGGAAAAAACTTGGGCGAAGCCCCTCCCACCGGCGAGCGACGCGGCGAAATATGATTGCCGCGCTTCTGGGCCATGAGAGGATTGTGACCACCATCGAGAAGGCGAAGGCCTTCAAGCCCGCTGCCGAAAAGATGATTTCACTCGGTCGGAACAAGACTCTGGCCAATGTGCGACGGGCCATGGCCGAGCTTCAGGATCGCAAGCTTGTCGCCAAGCTTTTCGATGAGCTGGGGCCACGTTATAAAAACCGGCCGGGAGGGTACACGCGGATCTTGAAGCTCCCCAATCGACGCCTGGGAGACAACGGAACCCAATGTATCTTCGAATTGGTCGACAATCAGATCGTCGAACGCCAACTTGCCGAAATGGCCGAGGAAGAGGCCTAAAGTAGAATCGGTTTGGACCGAGGGGAGGTTGCTCTCGAGGATCGTCCTTGAGGCTCTCCCTCATGGGTCTCCCTCATGGGTCCCCCTCAAGGATCTCCCTCGAGGATCTTCCTCATGGTTCCCCCTCAAGGATCTCCCTTGAGGGTCTTTTTCATGGGCTCCCCCAAGGATCTCCCTCGAGGGTCTTCTTCATGGTTCCTCCCCAAGGATCTCCCTCGAGGATCTCTCTCATGGTTCCCCCCCAAGGATCTCCCTCGAGGGTCTTCTTCATGGGCTCCCCCAAGGATCTCCCTCGAGGGTCTTTTTCATGGGCTCCCCCAAGGATCTCCCTCGAGGATTTTCCTCATGGTTCCCCCTCAAGGATCTCCCTCGAGGGTCTTCTTCATGGACTCCCCCAAGGATCTCCCTCGAGGGTCTTTTTCATGGACTCCACAAAAGGATTTTCCCTAGAGGATCTCTCTCAGGGATCTCCCTCAAGGACTTCCTTGAGGACCTTAGGGGCGCTGAGTGGGGGGGAGTCCTCCGGGGCCTCTTTCCAGCTGCTTGTCCGTTGTTTGTCAGCGCCGGGTGAAGGAGAGGGCCCGGGATCCCACGACCTTGGCACATTCGTCCAGGAGGTCATCGTCCAAGGTGATGCGGAAGTGGCTTCCGGCTTGGAGCCGGAAACGTTCTCCCTTGAGGGTCTTGAGTTCGAAAAGGAGACGCTGGTTCCCGGGTTTCTTGGAGACGATCTGTGCGATCCGGTCCAAGGTGGATTGGTCATGTTTCTTCTCTTCGAGGCAGAGGACCAGGCCGTCCACAGCCTGGCGGACATAGCGCTCGGCGGGAATGATCTCGTCCGCTAGTAGGGCGGGCTCCTCGGAACCCAGGTCGATCCGGGCCTTCAAAAAGACGAGGGCGTCCTCGATGATCTGATCCTTGACCTTGAGGTAGGTCTTGGAGAAAACGGTGACCGGAACGCTCCCCTGCAGGTCTTCGAGGCGGAACTTGGCCATTTTCTGCCCTTCGTTTCGACCGGATTTGATGGTGATGATGCGGATAGAGCTGATCATGCCTGCGAGGAGGATGGGATCCCGCTCTCCCTTCTCTCGCAACTCTTGCAATTGGTGGGTTTCGGTGCCCGCCAACCTGGAGAAGAACCGTCCTCTCCGCTCGAAGGGATGCCCGGAGAAATAGAAGCCCATGGCCTCCTTCTCCAGGGCGAGCTTTTCTTTTTCCGGCCATTCGGGAATATCCGGCTTTTTTCGTTCCGTGGCAGGGGACGGGGCCATTTCGAAGAGAAGGGCTTGGCCTCGCTGACGGTCGGAGGCGAATTGCGCAGCGTCCCGCATGGCCTCCGGAATGGTTTCAAAGGCGGCTCTCCTTGTCCATCCCGTACCCTCCAATGCCCCGGCCTTGGCAAGAGTTTCGAATGCGGTTTTATTGACGATGGAGGCGGTCCAGCGCTCTGCCAGCTCATAGAGGTCGGCGTAGGGACCATTCTTTTCACGTTCCTGGACAAGGCAGTCCGCCGCCTTTTCTCCCAGCCCTTTCAGGGCGCCAAGGCCATAGCGTATTGCCCCATTTTCCAAGCTGAATTTGGTCCGGCTCTTGTTGATGTCCGGGGGAAGGATTTGGATCCCCATTTTCCCCGCCTCTTCGACGAAATCTTTGACCTTGTCCGTGACTCCCATATCGCAGGTCATCAGGGCGCAAAGCAACTCGCTAGGATAGTTGGCCTTGAGCCAGGCCATTCTGTAGGTCAGGAGGGCGTAAGCGGCCGAGTGGGACTTGTTGAAGCCATAGCCCGCGAAATATTCCATCGTGGAGAAGATCTCGTCGGCGACCTTTTTGGGATAGCCCTTGGCGACAGCCCCTTCCACGAATTTGCCTCGGAACTTCTCCATCACCTCGGGCTTTTTCTTGCCCATGGCCTTGCGGAGGGAGTCCGCTTCGTTGAGGCTGAAGCCCGCCATGGTATTGGCGATGAGCATGACTTGTTCCTGATAGACAATGACCCCGTGGGTATCTTTGAGGATCTCGGCCAGGCACTCGTGGGGATAGACGACGGGCTCGGCTCCGTGCTTTCTCTTGACATACATCTCCACCATGCCCGATTGGAGGGGGCCTGGCCGGTAGAGGGCGAGGACGGCGATGATGTCCTCGAAGTGGTCTGGTTTGAGCCGGACGAGAAGCTCACGCATTCCGTCCGACTCGAGCTGGAACACGCCGTGCGTTTCTCCGGATTGGAGGAGGGCATAGGTGGCGGGATCGTCTAAACCCATCGAGTCGAAGTCGACTTTGATTCCATGGGTCTCCTCGATCAGGTCCAAGGCCTCCTGAATGATGGTCAAGGTCTTGAGTCCCAAGAAGTCCATCTTGAGGAGGCCGATGTCCTCCAGGTCGGTCATCTGCCATTGCGTCGTAATGTCCTCTCCGTTCTTGTAGAGGGGGACATATTCATCCAGCGGTTTGTCGGAGATGACCACTCCGGCGGCGTGGGTCGAGGAGTGTCGGCAGAGCCCTTCGAGCCGGACCCCGATGTCAAAGAGTTTGGAGATCTCCGGGGAACTTCCGCGGAGTTCCTTGAGTTCCTGGTCCTTTTCCAGTGCTTCCTTGAGGGAGGCGCCGGGGCCCTGGGGGATCTTCTTGGCGATCCGGTCGACATCCCTGAGAGGGATGGCCAGAGCGCGGCCCACGTCCCGGATGACTCCCCGGGAGGCCATGGTCCCGAAGGTGATGATCTGAGAGACATTCTCTTCGCCGTATTTTTCCCTTACGTATTCGATCACCTTCTCCCGCTTGTCCCGGCAGAAATCGATATCGATGTCGGGCATCGAGATGCGCTGGGCGTTGAGGAAACGTTCGAAAAGGAGATGGTACCGGAGGGGGTCGAGTTCGGTGATGCGGAGGCAATAAGCCACGATGGATCCGGCCGCGGACCCTCTCCCTGGACCTACGGGGATGTCATTTTCCCTGCCAAAGCGGATAAAGTCCCAGACAATCAGGAAGTAGCTGATGAATCCCAGTTTTTTAATGACGCCCTTCTCGTATTCGAGACGTTCCCGAACCTCCGGAGTGATCTCCCCATACCGGCTTCGGGCTCCTTCCTCGCAGAGGCGCTCGAACATCTCCTCGGGAGTCTCCCCCGTTTCAGGGGTGAAGATGGGCAGATGGTAGGTGTCGAAATCCAGTTCCACCTTGCACCGCTCGGCAATCTCCGCGCTCCGGTAAAGCGCGTCGTGGTCCTCCGGAAAGAGTTCGGCCATCTGCTGACGTGTCCGGAAGTAGAGGTCCAAGTCGTCCATCCGGAAGCGGTTTTCCTCATGGACGGTCTTGCCTGTGCAAATACAGAGGAGAATGTCCTGGGCCTTGGAATCGCTAGGTTGCAGGTAGTGCACATCGTTGGTTACTACCAGTGGGATGTTGGTCCTCTTGCAAAGGTCCTTCATCCGCAGAGTCGCAGGCTCCTGGCCCCCATAGCCCGTGTCCATGATCTCGAGGAAGTAGTTTTCCTTGCCAAAGATATCCTGGTAGGTCCCGGCCGCTTGGATGGCTTGATCGATGTCCTCGTTTTCCAGCTTGCGGTTGAGTTCTCCTGCCAGGCAGCCGGATAGGGCGATCAAGCCTTTACTGTACTGGGCCAGGATCTCCTTGTCCATCCTGGGTTTCCGGTAAAAACCCTCTTTGTAAGAGAGGGAGGAGAGTTTCATCAGATTCTTCCAGCCCTCCATATTCTTGGCGAGGAGGGTGAGGTGGTAGGTGGGGTTGTCGGATTTGTTCCCTTTTTCAAGCCGACTCTTTCCCGCGAGGTAGGCTTCGATTCCCAGGATGGGGCGGATATTCTCTTTTTTGCAGGCCTTGAAAAAGGGGACTGCCCCAAAGAGGTTCCCATGATCGGTCAGGGCGATCGCCTTTTGACCGTCTCTCGCGGCCGCCTTCGCGAGTTCTTCCACCTTGCAGGCTCCGTCCAGAAGGGAGAAGTGGCTGTGGACATGAAGATGAACGAAGTCCGGTGCTTGTGATGCCATACGAAGTCCTCCCCGATTTGCCGCCTGAACCATGACCCATCCGGCACAGAACCCATCCTAGCGGGAAGGTTTCTCGAACTCGACCCGGATTTTCCCCGGAGGTCCAGCTCGGCGCTATTGAGTTCTCGAAGCTTCGAGGCAGGCCTCGATTCTCCGATGAGGTCCTCAACCAGGCGAGTGGGGAAGGCGGCCCGATCGAAGCGGGGTCGGACCTGAGGCTAGGCTACAAGACGAAGTTTTCGTGCGACTTCGCCGATGATGTCCCGGATCTCTTCAAGCTGGTCCCGGGTATGGGTGGCCATGACCGAGGTGCGAATCAAATCCATGCCAGGGGGGACCGCCGGAGTCGTCACTGGGTTTGTGAAGAGGCCCGCCTCGTAGAGTTTCTTCCAGAAATGAAAGGTTGCTTCCTGATCCCCAATGAGGATGGGAATAATGGGGGTCTGGCTCGGGCCCGTGTCGAAACCCAATTCCTGGATCGCGCTTCTCAGGAAGTTGGCGTTTTCTTTGAGCCGTTCCCGTCGTTCGGGCTCGGCTTCGATGATGTCGAGAGCCTTCAATGTGGCCGCCACCGACGCAGGCGGCAGCGAAGCCGAGAAAATCATGCTACGGGCGTGGTGTTTGATGTAATCGACGACTTCGGCGTCCCCTGCGACATATCCTCCGATGGAGCCAAAGCTCTTGGAAAAGGTCCCGAGGATCAGGTCGACCTTGTCCTCCAGGTCGAAGTGCTCCGCCGTTCCCCGGCCGGAAGCGCCCAGGACCCCGACGGAGTGGGCGTCATCCACCAGGATGCGGGCGCCGAACTCCTCAGCGAGCTGGGTGATGACCGGAAGGTCGGCCAGATCCCCGAGCATGGAGAAAACCCCGTCCACGACAATGAGCTGTCCCCCGCGTCGGGAGGCCTGGTTCGCCTGGAGGATCTTGCGAAGCTCCTCCATGTCGTTATGGCGGAACTTCTTGATTTCTCCAAACCCCAGGCGGCAACCATCCATGATGGAGGCGTGGTTCTCCCGGTCGGTGAAGATTGTGTCCCCCCGCCCAACGAGGCTCGAGATGACCCCCAGGTTGGTCTGGAAACCGGTGGTGAAGACAAGGGCCGATTCCTTGCCGAGGAATTGGGCGAGCCTCCGTTCCAACTCTTCATGAAGCTCCAAGGTCCCATTGAGAAACCGGGATCCGGTGCAGCCCGAGCCGAGCTGCTGGATCGCCTCGATGGCCGCCTGCTGGACCCTGGGATCATGCGTCAGGCCGAGGTAGTTGTTGCTCCCTACCATGAGGAAGCGCTTTCCATCGATTTGGACTTCGGTCCCTTCACTTTCGGCGATGGGGTGGAAGTAGGGATAGATCCCTAGTTGCTTGAGTTCTTCGGGCCGGTGGAAGGCTGCGCATTTGTCGAACAGGTCCATGTTGGGCTTGTTAGCCATTGTGTTTTTCTTTGGATGGGGCTGGTAGGCATTTCACCCAGGTGGCATTCCGGAATGGCTCCCCGGAATGGCCTCCCTGAGCTACTCTTCGCGAGAGACCCTTGAGGATCGGCTCCGTGGAGCTTGGATCAAGGAATCGAGAATACGGAAAACGAGGATTCGGAAATGCAAAATCGCTAACCTGGAGAAAACAGTTCCAACCCCAAACCTTGGGGACAAAAAAACTTGAGCTCCTGTTGGTGGAGCTCGGAGTTGAGGATTTCCTGTTGGTGGAGTCCCAAACAGCTGCCAGTTTACCTGGCAGGGGGCGAATTGGGCTTATCTTCTCCGATGTCTTTTTCTGGTACAGGCAACCGTTCAATGCCAAAAAATCCTCGAACAGACAGTGAAACCCAGGATGCGGGATCCAAGGCTCAGGGAAAAATCCTCGTCACCGGCGCCACAGGCTTTGTTGGAACCAACCTGTGCCACCGATTTCTTGCCGAAAAAACGCCCTTTTTGGCCCTCGTTCGATCCCCCGTCAAGGCCGAAGAGCGGGGACTGCCTAAAAACTCGCTTCTTCTTGGTGATTTTTGCCGGCCCTCGGAATGGAATTTGGAAGGTGTGCGGGCCGTGGTGCACCTCGGCGGGCTTGTCCGAGCTTTGAAATGGCCTGAGTTCCAAGCCGTGAATGTCGAGGGGACGGGGCGGCTCCTGGCCCGCATCCGCGAATGGGACCCTGGCATCCCTTTCATCCATGTTTCCTCCCTTGCGGCTGCCGGACCCTCCCGGGACGGCAAGGCCAGCCTTGCCCCACCATCCGAAGCCCGCCCCTGCTCCCTCTACGGCCGCTCCAAGATGCTCTCGGAGCGTGAGGTCCAGGCTAGCGGTCTTTCCCATACCATTCTCCGCCCGGGGGCTGTTTACGGTCCCTGGGACAAAGATGTCTTGGCTCTTTTCCGCCAGGTGCGAAGAGGCTTAGGGCTGGTGGCGGGGCCGCCCTCCCGGTTCTCTCTGATCTACGTGGAGGATCTTGTGGAGGCCATTCTCCGGGCCCTGGAAGCGCCGGTGGAGGGAAGGGTCATCCCCCTGGGCTACCACGAGCCCATCGGGGACAGGGAATGGCTCGAAAAAATCGGAGAGGCCGTAGGACAGAGTCCCAGGGTTCTCCGCCTTCCGCTGTTTCTCGCCGGCGGAGTCGCCCTCGGAGCGGAAGTCTGGGCGAAACTCCGGGGGAGGGCCGCCCTCTTTGGGAGAGACAAATACCGGGAATTGGCGGGGGGGGACTGGGTGGCGGACCCGGGGCTCGCGGAGGAGCTGTTGGGGTTCCGGGCCAAGACCGGTTTCCTCGAGGGTTTTGCCAAGACTTGGGACTGGTACCGGCAGAAAGGCTGGATCTGAGCCGGAGGCCTCAGGCTCCTGCCATTCTCTTCATCTTCGACCTGAAAGGAGATGGACGAGGAGGGCCTTCTGGACATGGAGTTTGTTCTCCGCCTGGTGGTAGACAAGGGAGCGGTCGCCCTCGAGCACCCCTGCGGCCACGGAGACCCCTCTGCGGACGGGGAGGGGCTGGAGGAACCAGGGGCGGCCCGCGGCCTCATAGGTCGCCTCGCTCAGGTTCCAGGAATCGAGGGAGCGCTTGAGGAGGGTCTCCCGGTCGGGGTCGTTGTAGTGCGCCAGTGAGGCCCAGGAGCGGGCGTAGAGGAAGTCGCAGCCTTGGATCCCTCTCTGCAGGTCGTGACAAGTCTCGAGGGAACCGCCGCAGCGCAGCGCGTCCTCCCGCGCCCTGCCCAGGATCTCCTCGTCCAGCTCGAAGCCCTGGGGGTGCGCGACCGTCACCTCCATCCCCATCCGGCAAGCGAGGGCGACCAGGGAGTGGGGGATTCCTGGACTTTGGGAGCTGGGGCTCTGGACCCAAGCGAGGGAGAGGCGGCGCCCCCGGAGGCGGCGCGTCTTCTGTCGCATGGTGTAGAGATCCGCAAGGGCCTGACAGGGGTGGTGGACCTTGGACTGGAGGTTGATGACAGGGATCTCGGCGTTCTCCGCGAAGGTTTGGAGGTCCAGGTCCAGGCGGTCCTTCTCCCAGCTCTCTCCCCGTTGCGAGAACCGGATCCCTATCGCGTCCAGGTATTTGGAGAGTGTCCGGGCAGCGTCCCGGATGTCCTCCACTTGGTGACCAGCAAGGGGGTCTTCCTCGGCTTCATTCGAGAAGGGATAGAGGTCCTCAGGAGCGGAGAGAGTCAGGGCTGCCCCTCCCAGCTGGATCATCGCGACGGCAAAGCTCACCCGGGTCCGGAGGCTCTGGGACTCGAAGATCATTCCCAGGGTCTTCCCCTGCAGGAGATTGCGGGGTTTGCGATCCCGGATCCGATCGGCCAGTTCCAGGAGGTCGAGGATCTCGGAGTCGCTCAGATCGGAGGGGCGAAGAAAGGAGAAGCCATTCATATCTCAACCAACCAGGCTGTAGGATCTCGAAACAATGTTTCCATCCCTTGAGGTACCCGATGATCCCTGGCAACGCGACCTCCATTTTATGGAAATCGCTCTGAGGGAGGCCGCCGAGGCCGGGCTCCGAGGCGAAGTCCCGGTCGGAGCGGTCCTCGTCCTAAAAAACCGCATCCTCGCCCGAGAGAGCAACCGCTGCGAGGAGCTGAAGGATCCTACTGCCCACGCGGAACTTCTCGCCATCACCACCGCTTGTTCCACCCTCGGCGAAGGTCGCCTCCCGGGCGCGGAGATCTACGTAACCCTCGAACCTTGCTTCATGTGCGCGGGGGCTCTCCTCCACGCCCGGGTGGAGCGAATCGTCTTCGGGGCTTTCGACCCCAAGTTCGGGGCCTGTGGCTCTCTCGCCGACCTCCCCGCCGATCAGCGCCTCAACCACCGCTGCCAAAAGCACTCAGGGGTCCTGGGGGAGGAGAGCGCAGGACTCCTGCGATCCTTTTTCCAGGAGCGACGGAAAAAGGGCTGATTTCCACGGGACGGGGAAGGGGGAAGAAAAAGGAGGGGGGATTCCTGCATTCCTCCCCGCTTTTCCTTTACTTTGACCAGGGGTCCCTCCAGAATCCTTCGCCCTGATGGTCGTGGGGAGAGGTGCCGGAGCGGCTGAACGGGCCGGATTCGAAATCCGGTGAAGGGTCTTCCCTTCCGGGGGTTCGAATCCCCCCCTCTCCGCCATCATCCTCGGGGTTGTTCCTAGCCCAACCGGGTAGCTAGCCGTGGAAAAACGCTTCCAACTGGGCTAGCCTCTTCGGCCGGTTTCGGAACACCGAGGTTTCGGTCGGGGATTTCCCCACCGGGCCTGTCGATTTCTATCATGGAGAGATGTCCGAGTGGCTTAAGGGGCGCGCTTGGAAAGCGCGTGTGGGGGTGACCCCACCGGGGGTTCGAATCCCCCTCTCTCCGCCATTTTTTCCGGAGGTCTGGATTGACGGTCGGGCCCTGAGCAATGGGACGGTGCGAACCTGGTCAGGCCGGGAACGGAGCAGCCATAAGCATGCGGTTCCATGTCTCGGGATTCCTGGCCGTCATTCCAGGCCTCCGTTTTTCTCCCGAAGGCGAGCCTGATGAGCGACGATCCCCCTGATCCCGAGAAGGTTGGAGATGAGGGCAGGCCCCCCTCGAATTCCGCCTACCACGCGCTCGCCCGCCGCTTCCGTCCGCAGACCTTCGCGGAGGTCGTCGGACAAGCCCAGGTGGTGCAAACGATTTCGGGCTTTCTCCGCCAGGGGCGGGTTCCCCACGCCTTTCTGTTCAGCGGGAGCAGGGGAGTAGGCAAGACGACCTCCGCCCGCATCCTTGCGCGCGCTGTCAATTGCGAGAACCTCCAGGACATCGAGCCCTGCGGCGCTTGCCCCTCCTGCCTCGACTCGCTGGAGGGGCGTTCGGTCGATATTTTCGAGTTGGACGCGGCCTCGAACAACAGCGTGGAGGACGTCCGCGCCCTCCGCGAGCAGGCCAGCTTCGCTCCTCTTAAAGGGAAAAAGCGGGTCTTCATCCTGGACGAAGTCCATATGTTCTCCAAGGCGGCCTTCAACGCCCTGCTCAAGATCCTCGAGGAACCTCCCGACCACGTTGTTTTTATTCTCGCGACCACGGAACTTCATAAGGTCCCCGACACGGTCCGCTCACGCTGCTCGGTCCTGCCGTTTCGGCGGATCGGAGAATCCGCGATCCAGGAGCGGCTCGCCCAGATCTGCGCACGGGAGGGCAAGGAGATCGCCCCCGAAGTCCTGGCCGAGATCGCCGCCTCCTGCATGGGTGGGTTGCGGGACGCGGAGACCGCCCTGGAGCGGATTCTCCCCCTTGCCGAGGAATTGGATCTGGAGGGCTTCCGGAGACTCGAGGGGCGGCTGGGGTTCCAGCGGGCTCTGGGGCTCATCGGAGACTGCCTTGAGGGGGACGTGGGGGCGGCCCTGCGCTACGCCCAGGAGGCCTCGGAAATCGGTGCCGAAGAGCGCGAGTGCCTGGGGGAGATCCTCTCCGTCTGCCGCTTTTTGTTCTGCATCGTTGCTGACGGGGAGGAGACCCTACTGATCGAGGCCGAAGGGGAATGGCGGGACCGCCTCGTATCCGTGGCCAACAAGACCTCCCTCGCCTACCTGGATGGGATGATGCAGTGCCTGATCCTCGCCAGGGACCGGATGCGCCGTTTTGACGACCGGCGGGTGCTGCTGGAGTTGACCCTCACTCGCCTCGCGCGGCTGGGGGAGACCCGCAGCCTCCAGGAGCTTTTGGAGCAGGCCCCAGCGCCCTCCCGGGCTCCCACGGTCAGGCCTGCCGAGCCGACTCCCTTCCCGCCTACATCTTCGTCCAGGCCGGATTCCAGGGGGCCTGTGGACCCGAGGACCGCCGCCCCCGCCCAAAAACCGAGTCCCCCCAGTGCTGGGAAAGCCAAGGAGGAACCCGCCCCCCAGGCCCCTCCAACGCCGACCGACCCATGGCTCCAGGCTCTCGAGTGGGTGGGAAAGAAGAAACCTCTCCTCCGGACCCTCCTGGTCCGGGGAAAGCCCATCTGGGAGAAGCAGGCCGCGCTCCGGGTGGAGCTTCGGCCCACCGGGCGGCTGGATCGGCAGCTTTTGCAACGCGAGGACTCGGCCCGACTTCTTCAGGCAGCCCTCCGGGAAGTCATGAAACGGGATGTGGAGGTTCGCTTTGTCCTGCTGGACGAGGCGAATCCCCCTCCACCCTCCACCGACTCTCCGGCCCCAAAAAAACCTCCGAGTGACGAGGGGCTTCCCGAGCTGGGCCGGGAGATCAAGAAAACCTTTGGGGCGAACCTGGTGGATCGCAGGTTGGAGGAGCCGGGGGCTTGATTCCCCGCTCCAGATCCGGACCATGGGGCGAAACTGGGATTCATGAATCTTGGGGGCGGAACGGCCCACGGAGAATCGAGGACAAGAGAATCGAGGACAATTTGAGCAGAAGGAGCGTAGACGATGGCTGGTGACATGAATTTGTTGAAACAGGCCCGGATCATGCAGGAACGGATCCAGGAGGTGCAGCGGGAACTCAAAGAGCGGATCGAGGAGGGGAGCGCAGGTGGGGGAGTGGTCAAGGCCTATGTGAATGGCCAGGGTGAGATCATGGGAGTCAAGATTTCCGAGGAGGTCGTGGACCCCGACGACATCGAGACCCTGGAGGAGCTGGTCGCCGCCGCCTTCAAGAACGCCGTCGAAAAGGCCAAGGAACTCGAAGCCAAAGAGATGCAGAAGGCCACCGGGGGGCTCAGCCTGCCCGGGATGAACTTCTGATTCGTCATGCCCAAGCAGCCCCGCCCCGAAGCCCTGGAGAGGCTCTGCAAGGCCCTGAGCCGTTTGCCCGGGGTGGGCCGGGTCACCTCCGAACGTCTCGCCTACCATCTCGTTCAGGTCCCCGAGGCAGAAGCCCTGGACCTGGCTGAGGCGATTCGGACAGCGCGCCGGGAGGTGCGGGTCTGTTCGCAATGCTTCAACCTGGATCAGGAGGATCCCTGCAAGATCTGCCAGGACCCCCATCGGGATCGCAAGCTCCTCCTGGTCGTCGAGGGTCCGAGGGAGGTCGCCGCCTTCGAGCAGTCGGGATATGCGGGGCTCTACCATGTTCTCCAGGGCCGGGTCTCTCCCTTGGAGGGGATCTCCGAAAAGGATCTCTCCCTCCAATCCCTCCTGCGTCGGGTGGAGGAGGGGGAGTTCAAAGAGTGCTGCCTCGCGATGAACCCGGACCTCGAAGGCGAAGCCACCGCCGACCTCTGCTATTCGGTTCTGAAAAAGACAGGGATCCTTGTCACACGGCTCGCCCGGGGGATCCCGGCCGGGGCTTCGATCCTTCAGGTCCAACAGCCCATCTTGAGTGACGCCCTCCACGGGCGTCGAAAATACTAAGCTCCGCAGCCCTTCAGCCATTCCCCGATTCTGCCGATGTCATGGACATTGGCGGGAAATCAAGGCAGTGGAATGAGCTTCGGCATACGACTCGGGCAAACTCAGGAACAGCGGCAGCTCATGCTGCCCAAGATGTTGCAGGCGATCGAGATCCTGCAGCTCTCCACCCAGGCCCTGGTTGCGCGGATCGAAAAGGAACTGGAGGAGAATCCCGTCCTGGAAGTCGAGGAGCCCAAGGTCGAAAAGGAGCCGGAGGAATTGGGAGCGGAGGATCTGCCCCGGGACGACCTCGGTGGGGAGGGCCCCAGGCCAGGCCCCGGCGAAGAGGGTCCCGACCTCTTCGGAATGATCGCCACGCGGCCGGAGACTCTCCAGGAACACTTGATGAAGCAGGTCGGCCTCCTCGAGCTTGATCCCTTGGAGCTGGAGACACTGACCTTCTTGATTGGGAGCTTGGATCCCAACGGACATCTCCGGATGGAGGAACGGGAGGTCCTCTCCATCCTCGGAGAAGGCGCGCCCTTCCAAAAAGCCCTCGAGATCCTGCATTCTCTGGACCCCGCGGGGATCGGGCGGGAGGGCCCCATCGAGGCCATGATCGCCCAGATCGATCCCGCTTGGGAGGACGCGGCCCTGCTCAGGCGTCTTTTGGAGGAGGAACTCGAGGAACTCGCCAAGAACCGCCACCCCAAGGTCGCCGCTCGCCTGGGGATCTCTCTCGATACCTTACAAGGCCTGATTGAAACGTTTCGGGGCCTGGATCCTGCTCCGGGGCGGGCCTTCTCCCGGAATGAACCCCCACCGATTGTCCCCGATGTGGTGGTCCGACTGGAGGATGGAGCCTGGCAGTATTACCTGGATGATGCCCGCATTCCCCCTTTGAGGTTGCGTCCCGAGTATGAAAGGCTTGCCAAAGACTTGAGGACCAAGGGGGAAACCAGGCAATTCCTCAGGTCGCGCATCCAGAGCGCGAGGGACTTGATGCGGGCGGTGGAGCAACGCCAGGAGACCCTGGGGAGGGTTGTCCGCGCTGCCCTGGATCGCCAGATTCCCTTCCTCGAAAAAGGGAAGTCCTTCCTTCGTCCCATGAAGATGCAGGAAGTGGCGGAGGCGGTGGGCATCCATCTCTCGACGGTTTCCCGCGCCATCGCAAACAAATATGTCCAGACCGATTGGGGCCTGTTTCCCCTGCGCGATCTCTTCGATGGGGGGCGGACGGTTGGTGGTGGGGACCGTGGGGGCGATTCCCGGATCTCCATCAAGGAGAAGGTCAAAAAGATCATCGCCGCTGAGGACCCCAAAAACCCTTTGTCCGACGAGGCTGTGGTCCAAGCCCTGGAGAAGGAGGGGGTTCACATCGCCAGGAGGACCGTCGCCAAATACCGGAGCGAATGCAACATCCCTTCCAGGTGGCGGCGCAAAAAGCACTGAGACCCCGCTAGGCCCGAGGGGCAAGGGCTGCCGGAGGAGGCCTTTTCCCCTTTGAACTCGGAGCCCCAGGGGTTTACATATTCTGCTTGGAATCTACCTCTCGAAAATGCCGACTTTGGATTTCCTATGACGGTACCGGACTCGGAGGCTGGCAGCGTCAGTTGGGCCGGGAGACGGTCCAGGAATGGCTCGAGCGAGCCTTGGAGAGAGTCGGGGCGGGCCGGACTTGTGTCCATGGGGCTGGTCGAACGGACGCGGGTGTTCACGCCTTGGCCCAGGCCGCCCATGTGGTCCTCGAACAGGGGCCACCCACCGACCGCCTCCACTTCGCTCTCAACACGGTCCTTCCTCCGTCGATCCGAGTCCTTTTCGCCGAGGACATGCCGAAGGACTTTCACGCGAGGTTCTCCGCCAAGGGCAAACTCTATCTCTATCGCATCGCCTCCCAGGAAGTTCTCCTCCCTCCTCTCCGGGCCTATTTTCATTGGGAGCGCCGGCCGCTGGATCTGGAAGCCATGCGAGAGGCGGCATCTTACATCGTAGGCAAGAAGGACTTCGCAGCCTTTGCCACGAATCCGGGGATCCCCAGGCTTCGCTCGACGGTCCGAACCATCCGCAGCCTCCATCTCCTCCGGAATCGTTTTGGCTTGGATCTCTATGTTTCCGGCGACGGTTTTCTCTACAACCAGGTGCGCACCCTCGCCGGAACCCTCGTCGATGTCGGTAGAGGAAAAACACCTCCGGGAAGGGTCCGGGAAATTCTCGCTTCGAAGGACCGGAAACAAGCCGGTCCCACCTTGCCTCCCCAAGGATTATTCCTTGTGAAAGTGGACTATGGGGACCAATATCCTCCCAGCCGGTCGCTGCGACGAAATCACCACTCTTTTGCTGGTTCCAACGTGCCTGGGCGAAAGGTATAAACCTCTTTCGGAGGGTCTGTGATCTTTTGAATCCTCTGGGGCAGTCATGCATGGAGTCGAGACAAATGAAGCCACGACACATGAAGCCGCAGTTCGTTCCTTAGGTTTGCGGAAACCGTTCTTTTTCAGAAAT
>DROQ01000053.1 GCA_011321845.1 Planctomycetota bacterium
AACTTTATGCGCCTTGGCTTGTCCGATCGGCTCAACCAACCCATCTTGGACAACTCGCAGCAGCTTGGCCTGGGCCGGCAGGGGCAGCTCTCCAAGTTCATCCAGAAAGAGAGTCCCCTTGTCCGCTGTGTCAAACTTGCCGACCTGGTCATTGACTGCTCCCGTAAAGGTTCCTTTCTTATGACCAAACAGTAGGCTTTCGACAAGGTCTTCCGGAATTGCCGCGCAGTTTACAGGGACGAAGGACCCCCGCGGTCTCCCACTTAGTCTGTGGAGGTACCGGGCGAATAGCTCCTTGCCTGTGCCGGTCTCGCCCAGAATGAGAATCGGGGCTTGTGAAGGGGCCAGCATCGCACCCATCTCGAGTGAACGCTGCATTGCGGGGTGGTCCCCCACAATGCCGAGCTGTACCCTGACGGAGTTGACATCGACTTCGCTTTCCTCAACCGTGATCGGCCTGTCCTGGAACCTAACGGAAGGGAAATCCCGAGAGGACAAATCCACCTCGCTCACGAGCGGATGTTCCTTCGTAACGAAACGTGGGGGGCGCACATGGAGAATGCGGGCTGGAATCTCGCCGGACGCCGTGAGGAGAACCCAGCAAGCATGCATATGAGGAGTTCCAGAAGCGACGGCAACAAAGAAACGGGCTGAAGAAAAATCCTCAATGATGCTATGGATGTGGACACGGATGCCCCTGAATATCTCCTGATAATTGGTCGGATCGGAAAGGTTGATTTCGAGAACGTGAACCTCAGTGCCACGATGGAGCTTTAAGATGGCGTCCTTCGTTTCCTCGGTGACCCTTTGGGTACTGGGTGTATCGAAAAGAAATATATGATCGAACGAGCGTGTGCTCAGCAGGGAAAGGATAGGGCCAGGCTGTTCCTCCTGGTCAACCAGCCCCTTGAAATAGGGGTCATGAAACCCTGTGAATGTCAGCAAAACATCCATTACTTTTTCCCTCGGGATGGATTCTGAGAATCAGGCTCCGCTGCTCCGCCCGATTTAACCCACTCGTCCACCTCTGAGAGCTTGAACCGAAAAAGCCTTCCGACGCGATGGGCCGGCAAACCCATCTTCTCTATCCAGCGATATACGGAGTCTTTATTCACGCCCAGATGCGTAGCCACATCTTCGACGCCGACCCATCGTTCTTCAGCAGTCATTTCGTTCCTCTTCGTCATCTGTCGGTCGAGTGCCTATGAACACCAATGAAAACAGGTTATAATATACATGAACAGACCAGTGCCCTCAAGGACAAAACGAAGTTACTTTTTTTTGCCAACTTGGCAGAAAAAAGTGACCTCAGTGAGTTACTCTGGCCAGGTTCCGTTGGGGAGAAATCTCCGCTCCAAGCGCTTTGGGGCACCAACATACACCCACGCCGGGATGATCTGCCCTGAAGTACATACCGGAACGAGGAGCCGTCTGTAGAGACTCGGACCGCCCGGGTGGAAGCCCTCGAGGCGGTCGATGGCGGGAAGGCGGGTTGATGGATCGTCGAAGGTGAGAAGCTCCCCGTACACGGGGCCACAGTCGCCCGCTGTGGCGCTTTCCGGGACCGGCTTGAGGATGGACGCCAGGTCCTCGGCGAGGCGCGCCTGTGTGGCCACGTCGGCCAAGGGGTCCGCAGTGCCGCGGGCGAGGATGTCCTCTTCCGGCACCTGCAGCACTGGAATGCCGGAGGACGTTTCGTACAAGCGGCCCCGGACGACCGCCTCCTCCACGGAGAGGACACCCCGGCAGAACCGCTCGTAATTCCAGCAGCCCCGCTTGAGGGTACCGT
>DROQ01000054.1 GCA_011321845.1 Planctomycetota bacterium
CCACCATGTCTGGAATTTTTGAACGCGCTCGGGATCGCCGCAGTAATTCTTGCCACTGATGCGCGCCAGGATGTCGCAGGTCCGGTTGGGGAGGAGTCCCGCCGCAAGCATCCGATGGATTTCCGGGAAGGCCATGGGATCCTGCATCTCCCCCAGCAGCAGCACCAGCTCCCGGCGGAAGCTCGGAGCCCGCGACCCCGCCAGCCGCCGGCGGACCGCAGCCCGGACCCTGGCGCCCCCTCTCCCGCGCAGTCCTTCCAGGGCCTGGAGCCCCAAGGGCCGTGGATACTGCGAAGCCGCGATCAGGAGCAGCCCGTTCACCACTCGGTTGTCGTGCAGGCTCCCCAAGGCCCGCACCGCCCAGAGCCGCTCCTGGGCCGTCTTCCCCTTGGCCGTCTGCTCCCAGAGCACATCATAGGCGCGCTTGTCCGAGAGAGATCCGATCGCCAGCAGGGCCTCGCGGCGCACCAGGATTTCGGGGTCTTGGAGAAGGCCGACCAGGGGATCGAAGGCCTTCTCGATCCGCAGGCGCCCACAGCTCTCCGCAGCGTTCATGCGGACTTCGGGCTCGGGGTCGGCCAGCAGCGAAACAAGGGTGTCCCGCACCTGGGGGAGGCGCACGCGGCCGGCTTCGGCGGCGGCCGCCGCGCGAACGCTGACGCTCTTGTGCCGGAGGGCCACCAGGATCTGCTCCGGTCCGGCCGCAGCCAGGAGGCTCCCCAGCTTGGCGCCAAGGCGGCCTTGGGTGGCCTGGTCGACCAGGCTCAGGGATTCCCTCAGAAGGGCGCTGTCCCTGAGGCGGGCGACCGGCTCCAGGATCTCCACGACCTCCTCGGGAGCCAAGCGGTTCAGGGACTTCTTGAGCCCCCCGAGCAAGGTCCCGGCCAACTCCTTGCTGAAGACACTTTTCCCCCGCCGGCCCTCGGCGCGGAGCAGGTCCCGTGCCGCGAGCCGGGCCCCCGGATCCAGACTCGCGTAATTCCGGGCCACCAGGCTCACATCAAAAGCCCGCCGCGCCCGCTCCCCTTTCAAGGCATCGCGTTCCTGGGACAGGGACAGCCATCGTTTCCTCTGAGCCTTCGCGTCCTCGAGAGGAGGCAAAAAGGTCTGCCAGACTTCACGCGCCGCCGTCTCCTCCAGAACGGAGGAGAAACTCTTCCAACGCAGGCTCCGCCTCCCCGGAAAACTCTCCCTCGCCCTCCCCTCGGGGTTGGCCGCCCACAGGAAGATTTCTTCGGGGAGATCCCCCAGGTCCTCCAGCCGGGCCTGGAGGTTCCAAAGCCCGCGCTTTTGCAGCCGTTCGAAGAGTTCCTGCATGGCGAGCCCGCTCAGCCGGAAGAGTCTCGTTCCCTCGGCCAGCTCGGGCTCCTTGGCCTTGGGGCCGACGAAGGCCAGCAGCCGCCCTTGCTTGCGCCCGCCCTCGACAAGGACCGTCCTCTCCGGGAGGTCGCGGTCCAGGGGGAGCACCCGCCGGTAGGGAACGAAGTCCCCCCCCTTCTCCCTCCACCAGGAACGCCAGCGGAGCCCGTCCACCCCAAAGTCCTCCCCCGAGAGGAGGCGAAGGCGCAGGAGGACCTCGTCATGGCAGAGGCTCAGGCCCTGGAAAAAAGAGTCCACCTTGACGGCGTCGATCAGCTCGGAAATCAGGTCCCGGAGTTCGAGACCCGCGAAGGCTCCCGAGGCACGAAAGCGACCGGGGTCGCGGTAGGCCCGGGTCGCAGCCAGCACCTGCGCGAGGTTGCGGTCCAGGGGCTTCCCCCCCAGACGGGCAGGCGCCCAGCGCTGCATGACCGCGGGCGGCACCAGGTCCTGGTCCCGCAGCAACTCCTGCCGCGCAAGGATCAGCAAACCGAAGGCGGCCCCCTCGCTCCGCCCTCCCGCCGACACATAGCGCACGAGGTCCTTGGTCGCCCGCTCGCCGAGGCTCTGCAGCGCCCGCGCGCCCAGGATCCGCACCCCTCCGTCCTTGTGATCCAGGAGACGCACCAGCGGAGCCACCGAGAAGCTCGCCCGGTCCCGCACCCATGAGGAGAGGATCCGCACCGCCGAGATCCGTGTGCCTTTTTTCCCGTCCAGAAGCAACTCCTCGAGCCGGGGGATGTCCTCCTGCCGGGGCCGCGAGGTGAGCCAGTGCTCCGCCGCGACGCGCACTGGTTTTTTGGTGGAGGCCAGCAGGAGGAAGGCCACCCCCCGGCTGTCCTTGCCGCTCAGGCTGAGCAGGGCCTTGACGATGGGCTCCGTCCTGCTCCCCAGTTTGCGCCCATGCAACACAGCCTGCAGCACCGGGGCTGCGCGTTGGTCCCGGTACGCCCCCCAGACCACTGCGATCCTCTTCAACCGGTCCGGGTCCATCGAGTAGGCCTGGAGCCGGATCTTCTCCCGGTCCTCCTCCGAGAGCAGGCCGTAGCGCGCCACGAGTTCCTCCGTCCCGGCCCGGTCCCGCTTGCGCGCCATCGCGGCCTCGAAAGCCTCCAAACCCTGGAGCGAGCGCCCCGGGCGCCCGGACCCCGCCGCCGGGCGCCCGGGAATGGGTGTCCCCTTAGGGTTCCCGGCTTTGGGTTTGGGAGCCTTGGGTTTCTTGGGCCTTTTGGGAAGGACTAGGCCCCTCTTGTGTTGGCCCCTGCCGCCCAGGACTTTGGGGAGGTTTTTCTGATTCGACCCGCCGCCATGGGGGATGCCAAGCTTGGGACCCGAGCCGGTGCCGGCGCCTTGCCCCAGGACGGAGGCCTGCCCCCAAACAAAAACGGCGGCCATCAACATCGAAACGTGTCGCAACATCTTGGACTTCCTCATCCTTGGGTTTTCCGCTCCGGCGGCTACCAGCAGGTCGAGAGGCCCAAAGGGGGAGGTTGGAACTCTCCGGAGGCTGGCTCGGACCGGAAAAGGCGAGGGGAGAGCATAGCACCGAACGAGGAAGAATGCACCGAGAGGGCGGCCAATGGGTGTCCCCCACGGCAGGAGCCCGGGGTAGGGAGCATTTCCTCCTCGGCTTTGGTTCCTCGATCCCATCTCCTCCTTCTTTGCCATACAATCCATGGCATGAAAACTACACTCGTCCTGTGGGGAGCCCTCGTGCTCCTGTCTCCCAGCGGCTTGGCCCAGGAAGGGTCGGCCCCTCTCCCCGTCCGGGAAGGCTCCAAGGCCCTCCCCGAAGGCGACCTCTCCACCTTCGAAAACCTCCACCGGCAGTTTGTGGAAGCCAAGGTCCGCTTCAGCGAAAAACTCAAGCAGCTCCGAACAACGGATCGTTATCGCGAAGCTCTGAAAAAGCGGGACATGAAGACCCTCCGCGCCCTGATGGCGGAGGTTCCCAGGCCCGAGAAAAGCGTTCTCCCCGGCTTCCTCGAGCAAGCCAAGCAGGTGGAAGGAAGCGAGGAGGAAGCCAAGATCCTCTTCTATGTGCTGAGCAACAGCGGGCGGGAGCGCGAGCTGAGCAAGAAGGCCTTCGAGAGGCTCGCCGCGAGGCACTTCAAGTCCAAGGGCTGGGGACCGGTCCTCCGCGCCCTCCCCTGGATCCTCCCCAAGGACCGGGCCAAGGCCTTCATCGCCCGTCTCGCCAAGGAGAGCCCCCACGCCGAGATCCGGCTCATGGCCCAGTACGTGGCGGCGACCTCCACCCTTCGGAACCGCAAGGCTTCCAAGGAAGAAAAGGCCGAAGCCCGGAAGATCCTGGACGAAATCAAGACGAAGCATCCGGACTCCCTCCCGGGCCTCAGCCTCAACGGCCCCAAGTTCATCCAAGAGCATCTGCAGGTAGGCATGAAGGCCCCCGAGATCGTGGGACACGACGTCTACGGCAAGCCGATGAAGCTCTCCGATTTCGCAGGCCGCGTCGTGGTCATCGACTTCTGGGGAGATTGGTGAGGCCCTTGCCGGGCCATGTACCCTCACGAGCGGTCGCTCGTGAAGAAGTTGAAGAACAAGCCTTTCACCCTCGTCGGCGTCAACAGCGATCCCGACCTCCTCTACCTGCATGAGCGCATGAAGGCCGAGAACATCACCTGGCCTTCCTTCACCAACGGCCCCTACGGGACCTCCGGCCCCATCGCCGCCAGGTGGGGAGTCCGCGGCTGGCCCACGATCTACATCCTGGACCACAAGGGTGTCATCCGCTTCAAGAACCTCCGCGGCAAGCGCATGGAGGAAGCGGTCGAAAAGCTCCTCGAGGAGATGGCCGAGAAGCAGGGGAATTAGCTCCTCGAAAACTCACAAGATCGAATCAAGGAGTCCTTGATTCGATCTTGGGCCAAGAGGCCTCAAAGCAAAAGAAGTCTAGTTGGCCATATCACCGATCCATCCACCCCAATGGGCCCAGCGCTGCCCAAGATCATCCGCCCCTCTCTCTGAAACTTCCTCCATTCTCTGTGGAACCCGCATTCAAACCCCAAAACTCCACACTCCGAAATCAGGTTCCCCTTGTCTGCCGTCAAGGTTTTTTGGCTTCAGCCATAAGGATGAGCTACCAGTGCTGTCCAAGATCATCCGACCCTCTCTTCGAAACCCCCTCCATTCACGGTGAAACCCGCATTCTAAGGCCGAAACTCCAACCTCCGAAATCAGGTTCCCCCTTTCTGCTGTCCAGGTTTTGGGGCAGTCCTGTCCAAGATCATCCGGCTCTCTTCTTGAAACCCCTTCCATTCCCGCTGAAACCTGCCTCCTAAGCCCAAAACCCGCCCTTTCGAAATCGGGTTCCCCTTGTCTACTTTCCAGGTATTTGCTTTTCAGGCTTACGTTTGGAAGGTTTTGGAAAAGCGATCTTGGACAGGCCTGGTTTCAGAGAGAGGGACGGATGATCTTGGACAGAACCGGGCCTGAGATGAAAAAAGTGATCAATTTTGCGGGCAAATCAAACATGGAATATCTATGGAAAACCTTATCGGCCCTCTACCTCCATCCGTCCTCGGAAAGGTAATAGATATTTTTTCGTAAGACATTGACCAAAAGGGTATGTCTCAAGCCGGAAATCCATTGAAGCTTCATTTTTTTAAATGGGGTGCACAGTTCGAGATTACTTCCCGGAAGATAATTCAAACCCCAAGGAATAGATCGCGCCCCCTTGGGGGTGGGCAGGGAAAGGTTTTTCACCAATAAAACCCGGTTTCCCGCCCCAAAAGGTTTTCGTTTATCCGTGAAATCAGGTCGCCTCTCGATGAGTTTCAAAGAATAACCCGCTCGAAGAGAAGCCAAATCAATGCTTTTTTCCTCACCTGCCCCCAGAGTCCAATGGAATCCAAAGAGACAATAGCGGAAATCAATATTACTCCCAGGATTTTTCGCCTTTTCTATTGCAACCAACCCTACATGGATTTCCCCTGGTATCGCGAGAATTTTTTCATCGATACGCGAGCCTCTAGCAAGGATCTTTTTATCAAAGATCCCCCATCGATTCACCCCTTCCCCTTCGGTTTTCCGGAAATGCCGATAAAAAGTTACGCTCCAGGATCTTTTAAGGGGAAGATTCGAATAAAGTCTAACCTGAGCCCTTTCTCGAAAGAGAATTCGAACGGGTTTAAATACCCCATTTGATGCAGTTATTACTCCCGATATAGGACAAGGCCCTTTCTTTATGCCTGCCAAACGAAGGGAATTTCTGTTTCTATCCACCCCCGCCCAATCTTCATGCGAAGGAACCACCCGAAACAATTTTTTTGACCCCCGAACAAAAACCCTGAGCTTCAAATCTGAAGGAAGTTTGACCTGC
>DROQ01000055.1 GCA_011321845.1 Planctomycetota bacterium
ACCAGTCATCGAAATATATGATGACTTTATGTGGATTCTCACTGCCGTTCTGTTGACGGAAATGGAAGATTTCATAGTCCGAGGAGTTTCCTGACCAATAGAGCCAACGAAACTCCCCAGGATAAATTGGGTAGGCTCCAGAAGGATTCACCACCCCGGAGGTTGGATCCAGGAAGAGATAGGGATTGTAACCTGACACGCAGGTTTGCCACTCTGGGTTGACGGGCTTGGGCGACGAACTGGCCCAAGCAGGATGTGCGTCTGGGAGGAGATGGGGCGTAGTGTCGGCCTCAGTCGCCCCGTAATAACTTGAAGGCGGTAAAGGGCCTGGGTTCCAGCTTGCTTGGTAAGTTTGCCCCCCGTTGTAAGGAACCTTATAGAAAAAAGGTTTTGGAACCACTGTCGAAGTGGCCAAAGCTTTAGGTGGCCCTAAAAACCAGATGTATCGGTTGGATTCTTTAAAGGTCCCATTAGTGCCAAAGTTAGCCGGAACATCAAAGAAATGGTCCGTTCCGAATCGCTGCCCTGCGACAATCAGATCACCGACTTCATCGGCCCCGATATCCATGATCCCTCCCCCACCGTTGGGGTAGGCGGAGTGGTCATGAATACGGGGATTGCCAAAGCCTTCACAGTCAAAGTCCCAGTTGTGGAAGAGCCAGGTGCTTTGGTCGGACGAAGGAAGAGGCAATTTCCCGGGATAGTCTTGAACCGATCTGCCATTGGCAAAGGTCAGCGGAAAAGTCGAAGTCGTGGAAGGTGCCCAACCCTTGTCGACGAGGGGGTTCAGGTACCCTACCACGGTTTGCGTTTGGGGATCGATTTCCCCCGGACCCCAGGGGACTGCAGTATCCACCCGGGCATCCACGACCGCAGGAGAAAGGCGAAAATCACCAGGGCTGAAATCGAAGTCCACAGTTTTCGCTGTAACCGTGGGATAGAAGGCGGTGTTCTTATTATCAGCGATGCTCCTCCACCTTCCATTCTGAATCAAATCCCGGATATACAGGATCCCTCTTCTTTTATTGGTCGCAGTATTTCCCGTGATGGCGGAAAGGTCGAAGATGGAATCTGCGGGACGATCCTCAACCCCTCCAACCAGCCGGGGAAAGGTGGGAGGAAGACTCCCAACCGGGATTCCCAGGTCAAAATGAGTCTTTTCATAGGCATTGTAGTTCCCCGAAATAGAGTTGCTGCCCCCTGTGGATTGCAGGGTCATATCCGCTTTAGAAATCCCCTCGTAGGCTGTCAGGGTAGAAACCGAGGGCCAACTCCTGGGCCACCCGCTGGGCCAGGGATAAGCAGGATGTCCACCAGTCGAAGGGTCAAGAGGGGGTAGAGTCCTGTCGAATAAGTTGTTCAAAAGGACAAGGTGGGAGATCCCCCGGCTGGGAACATTTTGGGGGGTAATATATTGCCCATTCCAGATCCCACAACCGTTCCAAGCAAAGGTATTATTGGTGATGGTCAGGTTATGCCAATCCGTGAAAGGAGCACCTCCGTTTCCGTCGTCATAAGGTGCATCCACGACAATCCCGGCAAGGTTTCCGAAAATCCAACAGTTGGTAATGGTGGCCGAACAGGGATAGTTTCGCCCAAAATAAATTGCTCCGTTTGAATCTGCAGTCAAACCCGGCTTTTCTGCTCCAAAAATAGAGATCGAGGAAATAAAGGAACCCAGGCCCGCGTGATTTGCATCCATACCGAATACAAAAACAGGCCTCCCTAATGGAGTGGTACCTTGTCTAGGCTTTGGGAAGGCATGAAAAACTGTACTCAAAGCCGAGGCACCTTGGATGCTGACCCGATTTGGCAATTGGATTGGGAAGGTCTCCCCATTTCCATTGGCCAATTGAGCATTTTGCTTGTAATAGTAATCAACCGGTGGAGTAGTGGTAGGAGCATAAGAACCATTCGAGCCTGTTGGAGCACCATTCGAAACATCCGCGTACCAGCCGGGAAGAAGGTGAATGATGGCGTACTCCCAAGTGATTCCGGTGAACGGACTGGTGTAGGGGAGTGGAGGGATATAGCTCAAGGCTCCATGGATTCCATTGATCGTCTTAAAGGGATAGGGCGCATGGAGAAGGACAGCGTTCGAAGTATCCAAATAATCTACAGGGGCGGTAAGGATATTGGTGGAACCACATACGTTGCCATGGGGATTTAGAATCGAGGCTCCATCGAAAAGCGAATCGTTTCCATAGTGAGGGTCCACATAAACATGGATGACTCTTTTGATGGTTTGGGTTTGAAGGGCGGCTGAAAGCTGGGAAAAAGAAAAGAGCAAGGTGCTAAAGACGAGGGCTAAGACCTTGGGCCAGATCCTCGGGGGGGGGGGTAAGTTTCTTCATGGTTTCTCCATGGTCAAGGGGTTAAAGAATCGGAGTCATGGTGCATTCTCTAAGGTGCTATCTAAGCTGGTTTCAAATCTCCCTTGAAATCTCAGATTTTGCAAGGGGGAAAAGGGTTTTTCGCAAAAAAACAATTACGATGAGAACAGAGATCCGCCTAAGGAGTGAAAGGCAAAGAGTTAAACAAGCTTTTGTCCTATCCAAATTTTTTCTTTTTCGGGCGGGTTTTGAATCCCACGGTTTCCTTGGACTCGTGAAAATTGGGATCGTTCATCGCTTTTCAGGATTTGAGCTGTTTGGGTAGCGGGTTTTTTAGGAATCAGTGACACCAGCAAGAAAGGCCAGGAAGGAGGAGGAACCATTGTATTTCGCAGGCTCCATCGAAGGTCGCCATGGAACATTCGATGCTTTCGGGAGAAGGCGGGGAAGAAGGAAGAGCGATCCTTGGAAGAAAGGGCTTTTTGGAGCTGCGCGAGGGGGGAGAGGCAGGCCTGTCCAAGATAGCTTTTCCCAAATCGCCCAAACGTAATGGTGGAGACTAAAAACTTGCCCTTCAGGCAAGGGGAACCTGATTTCGGAAGGGCGAGTTTTGGGCTTAGAATGCGGGTTAGACGGAGAATGGGAGGGGTTTCAGAGGGAGGGTCGGATTATCTTGGACAGCACTGGGGGAGAGGCGATTCACTTCGGGTTGAACTCGGAATCCTCCAAAGGCTTTGGCCGACTTCGCCGAAGGCGCCTGAGGCCAAAGCCTTTGGAGGATTCCGAGCCGCGCCGAGAGAGAGCCAAAGCGGGAATGCAGGCCCGGGCTGAGGTCAGGCAACCGGTCAGTCGGCCAGGTCGGGCATCTAGGTCGGGTGGCCTGGGCCGACAGGTTGCTAGAGTTCCACGAGGACCTTGCCTTCCGTTCCGTCCTTTTTTCGGAATCGGAGGAAGACGAAGTCGCCCTTGTGGTGATGGCCGATGAGGTCCTGGACGTGCATGCCGTTGCGGGCGGGTTTGCCGCCTACAGCGAGGATCAGGTCGCCCTTGGCCAGGCCGGCTTGCCAGGCGGCGCTGTCCTTTTGGACCGAAAGGATTTTTCCACCCGGTCCGAGGTAGTTGGGATCCATCCGAACTCCGAGGAGGGGACGCTTGAAGATCCGCCCCTTTTTCAGCTCGGCCAAAATGGGGCCAAGGCCATGGAGAGGAACTCCGAAACCGATTCCAGAGTCATACCAATTCGCCCCCGCCATGTCCCCGTTGGGGGAGAGGGGAACGATGATGGCGAGCGCCCTGCCGCGGAGGTCCACGAGAGGGCCGCCGTAGTTGGCGGGGGAGGTGTTGGCGTCGCATTGGATGGCCTTGCCATGGATGCGCCCCAGGCTGGAGAGGATTCCGGCGTGCACCGTCGGGAGCTTGGGGCCGAAGCTGCGGCCCAGGGCGAATACCCACTGCCCGACCCGCATTTCCTCCCCAGGGACCATCTCGGGGACGGGGAGATCGTCGGCCTCCACCTTGAGGAGGGCGATCCCCCTCCCCTGGTCCTCCCCCATTTTTTTGGCCGTAAACTTCCGACCGTCGGCGAGGCTTACGAGGATGGTGGTGGGCTGAAAATTCAGCACAAAGCGCGTCGTCAGGATCCAGCCATCCGATCCCACCACGATACCTGTGCTCGTCCCCTGAGCCTGGAGAAAACCCGGCATCCTCAGGGGGCCCAGGCCCTTTTTGGGTCTCCTGGGTTTCTTGGGGCTGCCCAGAGTGGAACGGCGGATTCCCCCAAAGGTCTCGACCGTCACAACCCAGGGTGAAGCCTGGGCAACGATCCCGGGGACGACCTTGGAAAGAGCGCGAACCTCACGCAGGGGATCTGGTTTGCCCCCTCCCTGTCCCGGTAGTTGCGGAAGGAGCGTGGCCAGCGACAAACACAGAAGAGAACGAAACAGCTTCATTTCTTCGCCTCCAGGACCAAGGTCACCTTGGTGACTCGGGATCCCCGCTTGAGAGTCAGGTCGATGCTCTCACCCGGGCCAAAAGCCTTGAGGGCCCTTCGGAACTCCGCGCAGGTCCGAATGGGGTAGTCGTTGACGCGGACGATCATGTCGTCGGGTCGGATCCCCGCCCGTTGGGCAGGGGAGTCGGGAAAGACGCGGTCTACATAGGCTGGGGGAGAGCGCCGTCTTCCGGTGTCGAAGAGTTTGATCCCGGTGTAGACAGGAGCCTTGGCCTTGGCCCGGAGAGACCTGGCCGCGAGGTTCTTGGCCAGACTGCGATCGCCCAGGCAGAGGGCGACAAAAGGCGCCAGATCCTCGGCCGGGATGGCGAGGGAGAGCTGGGTGTTGGTCTCCCGCGACTCCACGAGAGGGGTCAACATCCCCACGAGCTTGCCGTCCGTAGTGAAGAGCCCTCCCCCCTGCGTCCCAGGGTTCGAGGGCGCGTCCGTCAGGTAGACCCGCCCCTTGTAGGGGAACTTGCGGAGATTCAGGCGCAGATCCGAACGCAGGCTCCCGGTGATGACACCCTCCACAACGGTGACCCGCTCATCGAATTCGGCCAGCTTGAAGGCGTTCCCCATGGACCAGACATAGGTCCCTGGTGGAAGCTCCCGCTTCTCTCTGGGAATGGGGATGGGTCTCAGTTCTTGCTTGCCCGGATCGATCTTGAGCATGGCGAGGCCCAGTTCCTCGGCCCGCCGATAGATCCTCGCCTCGTGGATGCTTCCGTCGGCCAACACGACCTTGATCTGGCCCGGCTGCAGCATGATGTGATCCCAGGTGAGAATGAACCCCTTCTTGGAGACGATCAGGCCCGAGCCATACCCTTCGACCCCCTTGAGGCCGCTCGCCCCCACGATCTTGACGACCGATTCCAGGAGAAGCGCGAGGGCATCCTCCATCACCGAGCTGGGCCGAGGGAGCTTTTGCTCCAGGATACGAAAACCAGGGAGACCGGCGCTGAGAGGATTTCCTTGGGGAACTTCCCAGGTCTCCACCAGAATCTTGTCCACCCGCTTCTCGAAACGGAGAGGATAGAGGAGGGCATTCCCACCTTCCTTCCACGAGGTCGCCACCACTTCGACAAGCCCTCCATCGGCCGGGCTCCGGTAACGGCAACCCACGGGCACAAAGCGCTTGCCGTCGATGTAGAGGGCGCGTTTCCCTGGGCCTCGCAGTGCAAGAACCCAAACCGGAGTCCCAGCGACAAAGGCCCCCCCCTCGACGTAAGCATCCTTGGGAAACCCCTGGGAGGTGACGGGATCCAAGAAGGGAAGGAGGGAGCGCTCCCTCCTAAGGGTCACGAGCTGGTCTCCCTTGTTTTTCATTTCCGCAAGGGCGGCCGAATCCAGTGTAGTCCCCCGGTAGCTCCGTAAGATCCGGGGACCATCGAGTTCCCAGGTTCGCTCGTAGCTCCCCTTCCTGGAAGGGACCTGGACCATGAGCCGGACCCTCCTCTTCTTCCCCTCCCCCTTGGGGATCCGGGCGAGCACTCTTTCCCGGAGCCAGGAGACAACTCCATCCATGTAGAGGAAGAGACCCTGATCCCGCTCCAACTCCGCCACGCTGGGACCGGTCTTTTTCACCTTGACCTTGCCCCGGAACTTCCTGGGGATCTTCCCACGCCAGCCCTTGGGCAAAGCCTTTTTCCACCCCTTGGGGACATCGAAGCCCTTGGGGAGGACCAGGTCTTGGAGAGAGAGGCGTCGGTTCTTTTCCCTCTCCTCCCGCTTTTTTGCCTCGGAAATCAAGCGGGCAAAGTCGGGTCTCCTCGAGAAATCGGGCACATTGGGCCTGGGGTTGCGGTTGGAACCCGTGGGGAGAGCTGCCAGAGGGAAACGCGCGTGTCGGACAGGGCCGTAGGATCTGGTTCCTTCGTCGAAACGACGGTAGCCGATATCCACAACGAAACCCGCGGGAAGTCGCCCCGTCCACTTGCCGAGCTGGTTCGCGGTGCGCACCCTGCGTCCATTGAAGGTCAAAATCTCATCCCCCAAGCGGATCCCATGCCTCCAGGCAACCGAATCCTCGAACAGGGCCTGGGCGAAAACCCCCCTCCGCCCCCCCATGTTGGGATCTTCCATGGTCCATGCGCTCATGTCACTGGTCCCATGTTCGCAGTGTTTCCCGGCGAGCAGATCCGGAAGGAAGCCCTTGATCTGCTGGATGCTCACTGCGAAACCCGCCCCGGTGTTCACCCGGCCCCGGTCCCTGATCGTAATCCGTCCGTTGATCCCGACGAGGAGACCATTTTCATCGAAGAGCGGCCCCCCGGAGTTCCCAGGGTTGACCGCCGCGTCCACCTGGACGCAGTCGGGGTACATCAGCATCCTCCCATTGGGTCCCGTCCCCTTTTGGAAGCGGTGGATGCCCGAGACGATCCCTGCCGTCACCGTCGGTTTGAAGTCGGTGGCCAGGAGAAAGGGATTGCCCATGGCATAGACGAAGCCCCCGAGCTTGAGCTTGTCGGAGTCGCCGAGAATGGCGTGGGGCCATGTCCCGTCCGGGTTGGTTCCCTTGCCCCGGAGGGCGCAGAGAGCGATGTCTCCCCCCGGATCCACCCCGATGACATCCGCGAGATAGAACTTGCCATCGGGGAGCCCGATTTTCATGACCTTGTTGGTCGTCACGACGTGATAGTTGGTCAGGATCCAGCCCTTGGGGGAAATGATGACACCCGACCCCCCTCCCGGCCGGCTGAGAGACATGACCGCGCAAACTGTGGGTTCGAGCCGGGAGATGAGTTCCGTCCGGGCCTTCTCCGCCGCCAGCACGAGGTCCAATCCCAGTCGCTCATTTCGAGGCCCGTCCCCAACCTGGGGAGGAACGGAAACCGCACCCACAAGACCCAAGAGTGAAAGCGTAGAGACGACCGCCAGCAATCCTGTTTTCATTGTTCCAAAATCCTCAGGTCACCAAGGATGACCGCAGCCCCCGAATCCAACATAAAACTCCCTTTCAGCTCGAGGACAAGGCGGTCCACCCTCTCGACGGAGACACGCAGTTCTCTGGCCTTTTCCCCCGCCTTCAACTCCAGTTCATCCAAAAGGGGTTTTCCGTCGGCGAGGATGCGCAGTTTGACCAGGCCCTTGTTCCTCGAAACCAGGCCGACCTCTCCCAGCAAAAGACCCTTCTTTTTCCCTAGTGGTATCTCGAGGTCCAAGTTGGGCACCAGCCAAAACCCATGCCGGAACTTTTTGCGGCCCAGCTTGAGGGCTCTTCCGGCAGGGGAATGGTCCCTGAGAATGGGCCATTTCCGATCGAGCGTGGGAGTCTGCGTCACCTGGATCCCCGACATCATGGAGACAAAGTGCACCCGGGTCGAACCAAACTCCACCTCCCGGATGAACCGGGATCCAAGATGCAGCTGGAAGCCTTCGAGGGTTTGAAATACCCAGTTCCCTCCGGAAGCCGCTGAGAGCAACCGTCCCTGGAGAGTGCTGCCATTGGTCAAAAGGATCCGGTCCACCGCAACCCCCTTGGGAGCCACCGCTTCAATCCCCGAGCCCTCGGCCATGACTACCCCATAGACCTTCTTCATGGGAAGGGTTCGCTCCTTTCCTCCTACCTGGAGGAGGAGGCTGGGGGCCTTGCCAGCGCCCCCCCTGCCACCTCCCAATACCTTGCAGGGGATTCTTCGCACCATGGGTCTGCCGTCCTTGGCCTTCCCCTTCAGGTAGAAACAGAGGTCGGACTCGAGGGGAGGAGCAAGCAGAGTCCGGGTAAAGTTCGCGTCCCGGGTTCTTCGGGCCCTATCCTTGTCCCTGGTTCCATTCTTGGTCTCGGAGTTCTCGTCCCCCTTGTTGGAGGAAGGAGCCAGAGCCCGCCTCCGAAACCCCTGAAGATACTCTATGGGGATTTCGACGATGTTTCCTCCGCTCACTCGAAACCTGAGACTCCCCTTGGCCCCTCCCAAGCATTCTCCCTGGAGGATTCCCCCGCTCCGGAGCCGAAGAAACCCGGAGGAGGGAAACTCCAATCCCGCAACCCCTCCCACAGAAGAATCCTCCTCTCCAGGGAGAGCAAGGATCCAGGCTTCACCCGGGGCCAGTTTGAGATTCCTTCCCTCGGCCTTGCCCCGAAAACCCTCTTTGAGGGCATAGGTCCACTCCGAAAGGAAAAGGCTCTCCCCGGAGAAGGTCCTGAGACGCACTGCAAGATCCGAGGGAGCAGATAGGGGGAGCATCGCCCGCGGATGCATTCCGACCGAGATCGAATCCGGATGGCCCGGTCCCGTGGAAATCCAGGGGACGAGGAACAGAGGAAGAGAGAGGTAGAACCCTGACTTGTTCACTTCCCCCCTCGGTTCACTTTGCGGTAATAACGTTCCAGAACTTCACGGTACCGCTCGGGCAGCTTGGTTTGGACCTCGTTCATGATCTTCTTGCGATCCCGATCTTTCATCTCGCCCCACTTGCTCTTGACCCCACGGGACCCATGAAGTTGCCCGACCCGACCCGGCCCATCGCTCAGGGACGACTGATTGGCCGGACCTTTGGATTGCTGGTTCCCCTTGGGGGGACCGCTGCTTTGCTGCTGCTCCTGTTTTTCAAGCTCTTCGATCAACTTGGTGAGTTTCTCAACGATCTCGAGCTGCTTGGTCTCGACTTTTTTGCCCGTCTGTTCCTTCTTGAGCTTCCGCTCGCAGTACTTCATCTCGTCCGCAATGGCGTGAAGGGGGCTGTCCCACTGCGCCTCGAGTTCGGCGAGGAGCTGGGCCGCGTTGGCCCGGTAGCGCTCCGGAGCATCGGGGTAGAGATCCAAAAAGGCCTTGAGGTTGAGGATGGCGTTTCCCGCGTCGGGGATCAGAGCCAGACTGTAGCCGATGTAAAAAGCGCCTTCCCCGTCCAGGAGGCTGTAGCCGCTGTCTTTGGTCACGAAATCGGCCAGGATGAGGACGGCTCCCTCCGGATCGTCCTCGTCCAGGAGGGCTCTTGCGAGGAAGTACCTTGCGTGCGCCCGCAGGTAGGGATCCTTGGTTTCATCGAGAAACTTGGCGAGATCCAACACTCCCTTGGGTGCCCCTGTCTCGATCTCGTTCATGCATTTGCGGTACTCGGGAACCAGCTTGCGGAGAACTCGGTCGGTGATCCGGCTATCCGGCCCCACTGCCCACTCCTTCTCAAAAGTTTTCAAGAGTGCGGGAGAGGCCCGATGCGCCTTCATCCAAAGAAGGAAAGCGTTCTTGTCGAATTTTTTCCGTTGCTGAACAGCGGGTTTCTTGGATTCGCCCCCCTCGCTCTTTTTCTGGGAGATGGCGAGCGAAGGAAACCCGAAAAGGAGAGCCAAGGCCATAAAGGCCGGAAGAAAGTCCTCCAGGCTCCTTCCCAAGATTCGTCTAGGTTTTCTGCTCATTTATCCTCTCCGTCTTCGTTTCCCTCATCCTTTTGGAGTTTATTTGCGAGTTTGCGGGTCAATCCTCCCACTCTTCCCTCCTGCCTGGCGGCGTCATCCGCGAGTTCCTTGCGGGACTTACCCTTCTTCATCTTGTTGACAACCTTGGTCTTGCGGTTGACTCCCTCTTGGAGGGTGCGGAGCATCCTCAGCTCGGCCGAGAGCGGAACAAGGGGCTGCTCCCCATCGTTGGGTTGGCTGGGTTTGGACTCGTCGTCGTTGTACTCGATCTGCTTCCTCAAGGCTTCGAGCAGCGCCTTGAGCAACCTCTCCACCTCCAACTGGCGGACCGTGACAGACTCGCCCGTTTCAAAGGATTCCAACAACCCAGCGACCTTGCGGAGTTCCTGGGCAAGCTCCTTGACGATCTCGGGGAAGACGGCGGTACTCCCCTCCTCCTCCAGGAGGCGAAGGGCGGAGCGCGCCTCGGCCTCGAGCGAGCGTTCACCCTTGGAGATCTGCCGGCAGGCGGTCTTGATCGAAGTCGGGACGATGCCGCTCTGGGCCAGGGCTTCGATCCGCTTCCTGCGTTTTTGGGTCACCTTGGTGCGCGAAGTGAGGGCCACCTGCTTGGCCAGCATGGCCGTAAATCGCTCTTCCAGGGCACGGAGAACCTCCTCCTGCAACTCCTGTCTCAACTGGGCAAGAGCGTCCTCGAGCTTCTTTTTGGCTTCTTTGAGTTCGTCTTCAGCGTCTTTCTGGTCTCGCCTCGCCTTGCTCGGCTTTCTCTCCTTGAGAGATCCCGCTGCGTTTTTCTGTTTGGGAACCGCCAGCTCGACATTCTTCTTTCCAGGAATCGGTTCGCCTCCCCCATTTCCATCCTCTCCCTTCTCCGCCTCCTGGGCCTTGTCCATGTCCTTGGCCAGATCGTCGGTCTTTTGCATGGTCTCCAACTGCTTCTTGGAGAGCTGCTCGAAAGGCAAGGAAAGAAGCTTGCGCTGAGCTTCTTCCTCCATTTTCTGGAGGGCTTCATCCGCCCTCTTGAGTTCGTCGATCGCGTTCTCCTGGTCATCGAGAGCGGCTTCGGGCGCTTTGGCTCCCATCCGCGCCTGGGCTCGTTGCATCGACTCGGCTGCCTTGCCCGCCGAGGATGAAGCGCTTCCCGACTGGCCCTCGGCGCCTCCTGCTTTCCCTTCGGACCCCTCCCCCTTGGACAGATCCTTCCCTTCCTGCTCAAGGGCTTTGAGGCTCTCTTCGAGTTTCTCGGCCTTCTCGGCAAGCTCACCCTGTTTTTCGGTGAGACGGGGATCCTCCTTGGCCGTTGCCCCGAGCGCCTTGGTCCCGCTCTTGACCTCCTGTTCCTTGGCAATGAGGTCCTGGACCCTCGAACGCGCCTCCTTGAGATCCTCAATGTGCTTCTTGAGCTTCTCGGCCTTGGAGGATTCCTCCTTCTCCTTACGCTGCTCGCTAAGGAGCTTGTCGACCTTGTTTTTGAACTTCTCCAGTTTGTCGATCTGCTCCATGAGCTTGCGGAGATCCACGTCTCGATCCAGGAGGAGCTGCATGAGCTGATCCAGGTCCTTGCGGATCGTGTCCATCTGCCTGATGGCCTCGTCCCAGGACTTGCCCTCGAGCATGTCCGAGACCTCCTTCATCCGCTCCTCCATTTTCGTCTCGGCCATGAATCGGAGCCCAACCTGGATCCGCTTGACCTTGTCAGGCTCCCGCTCCTTGAGTTCGGCCTTGAGACTGCGCATCGTCGACTGGAGTTCTCGGAACTTGAGAACCGCCTGGGACTGCAGATGTGTGGGAGACACCTCTTTGCCTCCTTGCTCCCCGGCGCTTTTCTGCCCCGCTTGATCTCCTCCTACCTTGGCCTGTGCTTGGGAGCACAGGCCGGGAGCCATCACTCCCAGGGAGAAAAGAAACGCGAGACCCACGCACAAGCTTTTCGCAGCCGTCTTCATCTTGTCACCTGTCCTTCCCGTTCTTGTCAGGACCATCCTTTCCTGGGCCAAAGAGCTCGTTCATTTCCTTTTTCAGAGCAGCCTTGGCCTTTTCTCTCGCACCTTCCTCCAGGCGGATCACCTCTCGAAGGGTGTTCAGAATCCTTGTAAAGGTCTCAAGGCGCGTCATGTACCGGAGTACATTCCGCATCATCGAGGCGACTTCATCATATCCCTTGGAGACCAGGACGCGGTCCCCCTGGGAGGCGGATCGGGCATATCCCCGCACTGACCCCGCGAGGGAGGGCATATGCCTGGTTCCCAGGAGGTCCAGGGGTTCCACGATCCGGGACTTGAGCCTGAACACCCGGGATTCCTCGGCCAGACGGTTGTTCCACATCTCGTCCAGGATGGCGTCGTAACGCCGGCCGATCCCGCCGACACTTCGACCCAGGTGCCGCTGGTGGCGCGCAAGGGTCAGGATCCGTCTCCGGATCTTTTCCTTGTTGTCACCCGCCTTCGAGAGATCCTGCAAATCCCTGAATTCGGCGGCATCCGCCAGGTGTTGTTTGAGCAGTTTCTCGAACTCGAGCCGTTGCTCGTTCTGGCGGCGAAGGAGTTCCTTCAACAACTCGGATGGAGTCACAACCTTGAAGGCGTACGCGTCCGAGATGGTCTCGGCGGCCGTGCCATCCTTCCCCTTCTCGATGCTTTCCTGCGGGCGGTTGTCTTTGGCCCCCACCCGGATGGCGAGAAACTCGCCGGGGTGGATCGGGTTGGCCGGATCCATCAGGGCGTCCTTTTTCTTCAGCAAGGGAAGAAGGTCGAAGACGATTGGGCGATCAAAGACGGGGCTCCCAGGCTCGAAGTCCTCGAGTCCTTGGGCCTTGGTCTCTTCGAAGTCCTTGATGCGCTCGGGAGAACCAACCGAGGCAGTCTTCCCTTTGGCGAAAAGCAGCCGAATACGGGAGAGACCGAAGTCGTCCACTGCGGTGACCTCGACGGGGATCTTGGCCATGGGTGTGATCTTGGCTCCGACACCCCGCACTACCAGCTTGACCCGGGGGGGGCGATCGGGAACCACCTGCAAAACAAGGCGCCGCCCCAAGCCCTCGCGAAGACCGCTCTCGTCCTCCAAGGCCACGACAAAGAGACCCGAAGTCCTAGGGACCACGCTGCCCGCGAAACCCAAACCTCCATCCACCAATTCGAGGGACCCTTGGGGGTCTCCACCGATTTCGACCCATGCCCTGGTCACCTTCTTGCTGACCTTGCCTTTGATCTCAAGAGAGGCCCCCTGGGGAACGACAAGCTCTCCGGCGTCGGGCGCAAGGGCTTCGTCCTCTTTGCCCATGTATTTGGGAAAGTGCACGAGAAGAGAGAGGTCCTGGACCATGGGCCGATCCACGAGGCGCACGAACAAGTCCTGGGTGAGCCCGTCCCCGCCTTCGGCCCAGGCCTGGATCGGATCCATCAAGCCGGGAAAGGTCACCGAGAAGACATTCTCACCCGTGTTCTGCACCATAGGTTCGGTGGTCCAGCTCCCCCCCACGAAGCGCCAGTGGATGAACACCCGCTCGGGAACCACTCCTTCGGCGCGCACCTGGAGCGTCAAATCATCTCCTCGTGGAGAGACGAGGACCCCATCCTTGGCATCCATGAAGCGCAGCTGCGTCTTCCGGGGCCAGTCCACAACCCTGCTCAAGAGCAGGTTGCGCTGCGCCCAGATCTTGAAGGTTTTCGGGCTGATCCCAGCGGCGACCAGAATGAGGAGGAAGCCCCCTCCAAACATCAGCAGCTCCCGGCGGAGGCGCTCACGACGGATCGCCTTAGAAAAATGCAGTTCCTCCAGCTCCTTTGCGTTCAGGAGAACCGCTTCGGCCATCAGTGCCTGGGACTCCCCACGGACCTTCCCCTGGACAAGGATCCGCGAGAACTGCAAGGCCGAGATGAATCGTTGCCCCAGGCCAGGAGTTGCCCGTTCGACCGCAAGAGCGAGTTCATCATCCGCGAGCCGAGACTGCAGGGGGCCCCAGACCTTTTTGTAGAGCCCCCAGGCCACCCAGAGCAACCAGAGGACCAGTAGGACAGCTCTCGCCGGCATCTCCAGTCGAAGCATGCGGTCCAGCCCGAAGGTGACCAGGTAGTAGAGGAGACAGGCCGGAGCCAGAAACCCCAGGCCCTCGATCAAGATCCCCTTGCGCACCTTCGAACGGAGATTGCCCAGGTTCGCCTGGAAACGTGCGAGGCTCCTTGCCACTTCTTGGGCGATCGTGGATGGAAGTTTGGTTTCACTCATCGAATCAGTTCTTGTGGATCAGTTCTTGTTGGGGAGCCTCAAATCAAGTCGAATCGCTTTCTCAGGATCCATTCAAGCGTCAGAAAGAAGACCACCAGGGCCAGAGAAAACCAGTTGTCCCAGAGAGGAAAGGGAAAAGCGTAGACCGAAGTGCGCGACCGGGAGGGGATCCCGGCGACCCGGTCCGCGAGGTGGTCGGGCATGAGAAATTCGCCCCCCGCAGTCTTGGCCAGTCGTTGAAGCCCCGCTCGGTCCATGGGCCCCCGGCTCTCCAGTTTGGAACGCTGGACCTCGAAGGTGACGGGTTTGCCCGCCCCGTCCCCGGACATGGCTGTAACCGTCCATGTCCCCGTCCCGGTCGGCCGGAAGGCTCCACGATACCGTCCCTCCCCCGACGCCAGCGGCTTGAGCCGAACTTCGAAGGAGCTGCCCTTGGGTCCCTGGACCCGCACCGGGACATCCTCGGCGATCAGGGGCTCGAAGTTTTCATTGAGCGCCCGGAGGAAGATCTCAACCTCCTTGCCCAGAGTCACCTTGGTCAGGGAGAGCCCGAGTTTGTATCTTCCGCTCCCGGCCGTGAGGCGCCCCTCGCTCAAGAAGCGGAGACCCTTGAGCCAATAGCGGTTGAAGGCCGGCTCCATCACTCCGAACCAGCGATAGGTCTCATCGGTGCCCGAGTAGCTGACTCTGCCCGCTCCCACGAATTGCGTCGCGAGAATGGGGCGTCGCTGTCCCCCCACCATGAACGCGTCATTGGGATGATCGATCAGCACGAAGGCCGCCGGCTTCTTGCGCAGAACGGGAAAGGACCAGTGAAAACCCGGAAGCAGACCCCAGATCTGCTCGTTGGCCTCGGGCGAGGACACCAGGCGCAGACTCCGGTGGCGCTTGCCCTCGGTCGTCAGGTGCCAGGGCCATGCGGTCCGGAAGAAGCGGCCATATCCGATCTCCCGTTCCGCGGAGGGAAGGTCGGGGACGATCGGCAAGAGGTCCACAAGGGGTTTGAGGCTTGAGTCGGGTTGGATGGCGGAGAGAGAGAACTTGTCCCCCATGACCCACCAGAGCCCAGTCCCCCGCTCCGAGACGGCCCGCTCCACCATTTGCGAAAACTCGAGGGGGATCGAGCGTGGATCGGGATCGAGAAAGACGATCACGTCCCACTCATCCAGTTCCTTGGGGTCCTTGGGAAGAGCTCTGAGGCTCACGTTGCCTTCCTGGGGGAAACCCTTTTCCGCGCTTTGGAGCCAGCAGGCTACCTTGACTGTGTCATCCCGCTGAAGCTGCGTTTTGACCAGACGGTACTCAAAAGTGGGAGAGCCCGCGATCACCAACACATCCAAGGTCGAAGTGAGCACCTGGACGCGATGGACGATCCGGTGACGCTCCCGATCGAAGTCCTCCCCCTCCGGAGGACCGAGCTCGACCTCGAGCACGTGTTCGCCCTCCTTCTCCAGCTTTTGGGGAGGAAACTTGACGGTGACCGAGGGTTGGTCTCCCCCCAATTCGACCCGCTTGGTGGCCAGGGTTTTTCGCCCTCCCTCCGAGCGCTCCATGAGCCGAACCTCCACCTGCTGCAGAGGGTATCCCTGCGACTGGACCCGCACGGAGACGGGAACGGGATCTCCCTTGAACACCTTCTCCGGCGCCTGGAGGTCACTCAGAGAAACGATCCATGCTTCGCGTGGATCTCCGACTCCGACCACATAAACCTTGTCGATGTTCTTGCGGGCGAGGATAGCCCCGGCCTCCTCGGGGCGGCCTCCCAGATTGACACGTCCATCCGTCAAGAGGATCACCCCCGCCACCCGGGCGGAACGGACCGCGTCCAGAGCCTGCCGGAGCGAAGTCGTGAGGTTGGTTCCACCCTCGGTGGGCTTCATCGCGTCCCAGTCCAGGACCGGTGGGGGGGGAAGCCGGCCCAACCTCACCTGATCCTTCCCGAGCTTTTTTCCCCCGACCTCCTTGGAAGCCTTGGTGGTTTTGGACTCCTTCCCTTTTTCCCTCTCCTGCTTCTCGGGAGCCGGTCGCGATCCTTCCCCAAAGAGACGCACCCTGACGAGGTTCTTCTTGGCCAGAGTGTTCAGGATGTCCTTGGTTTTCAGCAGGTGGATGGAGAGGCCGAACCGACTCATGGTCGAGGGGTCCTCGACGCCGATGGCCTTCCAGGAATCGGACTCCTTCTCCGAGTGGGCGTAGCTGTCCAGATGGCCCATGGACTGGGAAGCGTCCAGCAAGACGATTACTTCACCGGGCCGAATCGACTTGCGAACCTTGACAAGGGTGGGCTCGAGGAGGAGGAGGGCGATCGAAGCGAGGGCCATCAACCGGAGGAAGGCAAGCAGGGAACGTTTGGCGGGGGAAAGACGCCGAGCGTCCTTTTTGTAGAGGTAGAACACCAGGAAAAGGATCGCGACCGTGGCCGCGATGGAGAGGAGGGCGAGGGTCCCGCCCGGGAGGGAACTGAACTCGAAGCGCAGCTTCTCTCCCGCCTGTCCTTCCCCGGGTCCGAGCCCGGCCAACCATTTCAGAAACTGTTCCATCGAGTCGCCAGCGTCCTTTTTTCAGGGGATCCCCAGCACAGAGGAGCCCTCTTCTTTTTTTCACATCCGGTCTTCAACAGCCCAGGCTCAGTGGTGTCCAAAGCGCCAGGCCAGGAAACTCTCCAACAACAAAAAACCCAGAAGGGCAAAAGCCAACACCCGCCAGAACTCCCCTTCTTCCACCAAAAAGCCGGCTTTTGCCGCCGAGGTTCCATCCACCCAGGTGGCCCTCTTCGCCATCTCGGCAGGAAGCCCCGCGAAAAACGTTTTCTTGGGAACCGTCTCGAGGCGCCCCTCCTCCCTCCAGGGGGAGACGGAAAAGAAACGCTTTTCGGTACCAAGCCCCACACGCTCCACGCTGAGTGTCCACGCGCCCGCCATGGGCCATGGACGCCCCTCTTCGGGACCCACCAAGGCCTTCAAGAAATCGGGGTCCTCTTTGTCAGGCCGGGCCAGGACTCCCAACTCCACGTCCGGCCCGCCCCCTTCCACTGCAAGAGGAAGAATCCGGAGGGCGGGCCTGTACTCCGCGGCCGGGAGGGAGAGCTTCCACACACCCCTGGGTCCCAGGTTGAAGGGCCGCAAATCCATCGGCTTCAGGAGCTGCTCCGCCAGGCGGGTCATCAGGACGGGGTAGGAGAAGTCCCCCGGCCAGCTCGTCCAGGCGGCGTCGGCCGTCGTGGTCATCAGGGCAACCGATCCCCTTCCGTATTTCTTCTCCAGCAGAAGGGGGGACCCACTCTCGTCCCCAAGCCTCAGGAGTACGCTCGCACCCTCCCCCAGGATCGCCGCTCCCTTGGGGTCCCTTGCAATGTCGTGGTAACGGCCCACAGAGACCAGCGAGAGCAGCTTGGAGAGGACATCCTTCATCCCCACGAAGAGGGGGTCCTCGGCCTTGGTGATCACTGGGGAGAGGGGTTTTCCCATGTCTCCCTCGACCTGATCGAGGGGAGCGGGAAGGAGGCCCTTGCCATCCTTCCAGAGGAGACTGTTGTAGGAGTTCACCGAAACCTGGTCTCCCGTGAAGACCAGCAGGCCTCCCCCCTTCTTCACCCATGCTTCGACTCTCTGGACCTCTTTCTCGGGCAAGCGGCCCATGTTGGCGAAAACAATCAAATCGAAGAGGTCCAGCTTCTTCTGGGGAAAATCGTATTCGTCGCTGCGCGTCACCGAGAAGCCGGAAGCGCCATCCTCGCTCGGATCCAGAGCCGAGGCCAGATAAAAGGTCTCCGCCAGCTCCGCCCGTTCTCCGGGGTCTCCGTCCACGAGCAGAATCTGCGCGGCATCCTGGACTTCGACCGCAAGGGCCCGTCGGTTGTCCAAGCCCAATCGGTCCATCGGCAGGTCGGCCTGCACGACGTGCGAGCCCGCCGAGGCGAAGTCCACACGAAAAATCTCCACCCTGGAGCTGTTGGGAGCGATGGACTCGAGAGGCCTGGTAATCCTCGCCCCCCCATCCACCTGGAATCCAAGAGAGGTCCTCGGGCTCGCCTCCCTGGAAAAGTTGAAGACCTCCACCTCGAAGCGAGAGGGAATCTTCTGAATCGATCTCGCCTGCAGGGGCTTGATGCTGGTGATCCCGAGGTTGCTTTGGCCGGTCTTGGTCACGGGAAAAAAGAACATCTTCCCCGTCCCCCCACGGAGCCCGCGGAGGCCTTTGACCAGGTTCTGCTTGAGACGCCCATCCGCCCCCATGAAATCAACACGCCGGAAGTCCGAAACGAGATAGATCGAGAGGCGTGAGGTTTTGGTCCCCAGGGCCTTGTCGATCCTCCGGAGCCCTTCGAAAAGGGCCGTGGGATCGAAGCGGTCAGGAGTGGCGCGGGCCGATCCGAGCACCTCCGCCAGGTCGCTCCTAAGGTTGGTTGTCACGGGGCGCGCGGAGAGATCGGGCTTGGTCGAAGAACTTCTCCAGAGGGTCAAATAATCCCCCCCTCGCGTCTTTCCGATCTGGTCCGAGATCTCGAGCACTTTCTTCCGGGCCGCGTCAAAAACCGTCCCTACGCCGGCCCGCTCTCCCAGACTTCCTGAGTCATCGAGAACAATCACATGGTGTGTGCTGCGTCGCCCCAAACCCAAGAGATCCTCCGAAGAGGCCATGGGACGAGAAAGCAAAAAAGCCAGTAGAGCGACGACCCCCATGCGCAAAAGGAGCAACAAAAGCTGCTCGAAACGCATCCGTCTCCGCGTCTCTTTTTCCGCTCTCAGGAGAAACTCGATGGCCGCCCAACGAATCCTCTTGAAGCGCCGCTTGTTGAGGATGTGGATGATCAGGGGAATCGAGGCCAAACCCGTCCCCCAGAGGAGGAAGGGATTGAGAAAGGAAAAGGCGAGGATCATGAAGAGCGACTCCTAATGGGCAGAGATCAACGCTGGAGGATGGGAAGGTGGGCGTAGGGAAGGTTCAGGATGATGAGGGCGATGGCGGTCCCATAGGTCAGCCCCACCCCGTCGCCCTGCCAGCTCCCTTTGGAGCTTTGCCGTTTCAGCATGTACTCGGAGATCTCCTTGTAGTAACGATCCCAGTCCTTCCCGCCCTTCTGATAAAGGGCCTCGGAGAAATAGAGCTGGGCGTAGAAATGGAAGCCCCCGCTGCGGGTCGGGCTGAGATGGCTCTGCGCATACTTCATCGCCTTGATCGCCATCTTGTCGTCATATTTTCCCGCGTTGTAGAGAACCGCGCAGGCCGCCGCCGTGATCGCGGGACGCGAAGGCCCCCGGAAGCGCGCCCCATAGCGGATCCCCCCATCCTCGTTCGCCGAGTCCGCAATGTATTTGATCGCGTTCTGGATCACCTTTTTGGGAACGTTGATCCCGGCATTGCGGCAGGCTCGGAGCCCCTGGACCTGGGTCACCGTCACCGAGCCCTCGTCATAGTTGTCGCCCGGAGCGTAGTTCCAGCCCCCATAGGAGGACTGGCTCTTGGCGGTGAGTCGGATGGCTTTGTCCAGAACCCGGCGGAGCTTGCGCTGCATTTTGAGATCCACCTCCATCCCGTAGACCTCCGCCAGGAACAGCATCGCGAAGCCGTGCCCATACATGGGCCGCTCCTCCTCCTGGAGAACCGAGATCAAACCGCTCTTGAGGGAGTGGCGCATCAAAAAGTCGGCGGCCTTGCGGATGTTCGGAGCGTAAGGACCACGCATGGGGGTGGACCCGGTCGCCATCAAAGCGAACCCCGCCAGGGAGGTCATCGCGACAGGGTAGCCATTGGAGGAGCCGTTGGCCCTCCAGGAGCCATCCCTGTTCTGGGTGCGGACAAGAAACTCCGCCCCTTTGCGGATCGCCCTCTCGATGCGAGCGTTCACTCCCCGGGGATAGAGTTTGCCGCTTTTAGGGATCTTGATCCCGTCGATCTCCTGGGCGCCAAGGCCGCTGGTCCCGGCAAGGAACAGGACCCCACAACCTCCAAGAAGGAAAATCGAAGGCAGACGAATCTTCATGCTCATTTCCTTGCCTCTTTTTCCCGGGTCGGTCTTCCCAAGGCAGATCGTTTCTGAGTAGAACTCGGAAGGGAGTCCAGGATCTCAAGCAATTGGCGAACCTCGTTGGAACGGCCGGCTTTTTCCAAAACTTCGATCCGGGCCAGCAACAAATCCGCGAGATACTTGTTGCGCAACGCCCCTTTTCCGAATTTCTGGAGGAGAACCTTGGTTCGCCGCAATTGCTCCAAGGCCTTGTCCACTTCACCCCTTGCCGCGAGGTCCAGGGCGAATTCGCGGCCAATCCGACGACTGACGTCCAAAACGGCTTCTCTTTCTTCCCGGGGGACCTCTCCTCCAAGGAGGGCTTTTTCCCCCAGGATGAAAGCCTCTTCCTTTTTCTCAAGCAGGAGTCGGCGCTGGATGGCTTCCAAAACGGAGGGAACGCTGCCGAGAAAATCTTCGGGAACCGCGTAAGCCACGACCCCCGCCTCGTCCGAGGCGAAAAGGAGCCCGTCCCTCCCCCAGAGGCTCATGGGGAGGTTCCTCTCCTCTCCCCCCTTCTCCAGGGGGGGAAGGGGGAAAGTGCCCAGTTGTCGTCCCGTCTTCCCGTCAAAGACCTGGATCCCTTCCGCAACCGGAAGAAACACATGCCCACCCAGGGCGAGGCCACGCCCTAAGAGAGTATCGGTGAGGGAGACTTCGAAGAGGCGTTTGCCGGTCAGGATGTCCACTGCCTGGAGCATGGTCCCCACGAGATAGATCCGTCCTTCTGAGGGACCAAGGACCTGGCGGAAGGTGACGACCCGGGGGCCTCGTTCAAAGCGGGGGAGCTTCCACTCCACCTTCCCCGAGAAACGGTTCAAACAGAGGAGAACGTCCGAGTCGGTAGGCGCAATCAGGAGCAGGTCCCCAAAGAGGATGGGGGGGTAGGGAAAGAACTTGCGCTGACGGATCTTTTGGACCCCGTAAAAGGAACGGCGTCTCGGGTTGGCGGCCTTGGGGGGAGGTTGTACGGGATCCCAAGTCTCATAACGCCGGAACCAGAGCAGCTCCAAGTCCGGCGCCCTGAGGGCGGCCACCCCTCCGCTGTTGGTCAAAAAATAGAGGATGTTCCCCTTGGCCCTGAGGGGGACAGGAGGAGGGAGGAAAAGCTCGCTCCCTCCACTGTGGATCGGCACAACCTGGAGGACTTCTCCGTCCTTGGGATCCAGTTTGGCGATCGAATACTCCCGGCCCACCTGGACTGGAGCGAAAAGCCAGGATCCAAGAGAAAGAGGGGGTGCCAGGAAAAAAAGACGCCTCCCGTCCTTGAGCTTGGGGCGCACCTTCCAAAGCGGCTCCTGCTTTTCCGTATCGAAGCAAATCAAGGAGTTTCGGTATTGGCTTCCCTCCATTCCACCCCGCCCGAGGGGTTTCCGGAAATCTCCGAGAAAATAGACATAGGTCGTGTTCGGGGTGGCCCTCAGGCTGACGCTCTGCTGGGCGAAGTCTTTGGCGGGATTTCGATACGAGAGGCTCTGCTGCATCATCCGGTTGACAGGCCGAAAGCGGGAGCGCCTCTTCCACTCGCTGGGATCCTTGGGCCAGGAAAAGACCAACTTGCCCGTCTCCTCATCCAAGCCGACCAGTCGCAGGTGATCCTTGATGAGAAGGGTCCACCGCCCATGGAACCGGACAAAACCCAAGGGAAGCCCCGCACGATAACTCTTGTTGTCGGGAACCTTGATTCCCCCTCGTCCTGAGAAGAACACAGTCCCACTGCTGTTGCGGGTCGAAACCTTTCCCAGACCATAGGGATCCTTGACCTCGCAACGAAACTCCCAGAGGGGGATGAAGTCAAAGGCGGAAAACCCCCTGACCTCCTCGCTCCTCCCCTCCCGGAGGTCCTCCCTCAGAGCGAAGGCCTCGTGCTCTCCCAGCTTGGAAAGAGGGACCAACTCCCCGTGAACTCGAACCGACCCTCCAGGGTCCAGCCTGAGCAGAGCCTGGAGGTGACGATTCCTCGCCTCTTCGTTTCCCAGCAAAGCGGAGATGTGGGCCTGCCGCAGGTGGATCCGGACCTGGATCTTCCTGCTGGGGTCGGGAAAGTTCTCCAGGATCCGATCGCGGACAAGGAGGGACTCCCCGAGCCTCCCCTGGGTTTCGAACAGATCCGCCAGCAGCATCCCCACGCTGGCTCCATAGCTGCTCGGGAGGTACAGCTCGAAAAGCCGCCGCAGCTCCGCCTCATCCAGGCTCTCCTTCGCCCGGGCATAGCGCTCCTCCACCTTGGAGTCCACCAAGAGGCGGAAGGTCTCCAGGCCCTCCGGGGGCAGGGAACTGAGCAGATTCTGACAGAAGCGGGCGAGGGGAAAGTAGAGCCGCTCATTGTCGCTGTAATAGACCTTGAAGGGATCGTTCCTCCCGAATCGGTCCTCAACGCCTAGAGCCTTACCCTCCATCACTTTCTGGAGATCCCCAATCCCTTCCTCCCACTTCTCCCTGGAGAAGAACTCCATGGCTTTGTCGAGGATCCGGTTGAGGTCGGGGTTTTCAGGGACGGAAAGACTCCCGCCGTTTTCGTCCGATTCCTCCTTTTTCTCGCCGGGTTTTTGCCCCGAGAGAAAGGGGGAAAGGCTGAAAAGGAAAAGCAGAATGGAAAGAAATCCCCAAAAACGTCCCACTTTCCTGGAACCGCCGGGAGGACCGAAGGAGCAGGAATGGCCCAACCTGCCGGCATTGCTGAAATGGCAGGAATTACCGGGTTTGCCGGAGGCGACGAAAGGAACCGAAGGCAGCACGAAGGTCGGAAATGTTTTTGCAGTCTGTCGCATCAAGCCTGAAGAGGACGATGATCCCTCTCGTATATTCCACTTCGAAACTCCCTCGAGAATCCCCAGGGCTATGTGGGTGAGCGGATCCGAAAACCTTCGGAAGCAAATGGCTCCAAACTCGTCCGGATGATTCCAGCTCAGGGAAAGGGCGCTATTGTAAGGTACAGAGCCCCAAACCTTGCGAAGCTCCTTCCAGAAATCTTTCCCCATCCCCGGCGGAAACCGTGAGAATCCACAGAATGAAAACCAACCAGAACCAAGGCGCGTCCCGACCCATCCCAAGAAGCGCGCGAAAAACGCGAAGGACGCCTGGCCTCTACCTCCTCTGCTCCCTCGCTCTGGCAGCCCAACCCCTGCCCCAAAAAAAGGCCCCTCCTCCCAAGAGCCCCAAGGTCTCGGCCAAACCGACTGCCAAGTCCGCCACTCAGCCCGCCGCCAGGCCCGCCGCCAAGCCCGGGAAAAAGCCTGCCAACGAGCCGGACAAGGCCAAGAAAGCCTCCACCCCCAAAAAGAAGGTGGACGAGGTCATGAACCTCCTCGACAAAGGAATCGAGAAGAGCTACCTCCTCCGACTGAAACTCATCCCCAAGATCCTCCAGATCGACCCTGATACGATCGCGACTCGCTTCCTCCCCCTCCTGGAAGGGGATCGACAGCGACTCACCCTCAAGGTTACCCGTCTGATCGAAGACCTCGGCGATCCCCGCTACAAAAAGAGAGAAGCCGCCCAAAGAGCCTTGCTCCAACTTGGCCCCAGGATCCTCCCCATCCTGGGAGAACTGGCCACCCCGGCCGACCTCGAGGTCAGGATTCGGCTTCGTTACGTCCTGAAATCCCTCAAGATGATGGGCGACGAGGACATCGTCCGCCTCGCCCTCCGGGCTCGCCTGATCGCCGAAGCCCTGGCGTACGCCCCCAACACCCGCCACCTCATCGCCCTCACCAAAGGTCTCTCCCATCTCGACCACAGGGTCCGCAAGGCCTCGCTCAACTCCATCATTTCCCAGCTTCGGACCATCCAACCCGATGAACGGACAGCTGGCCTGATCCGGACCTATTGCCTCCATCTCCTCGAGGGAGAGGATCTGAGCCTTCGAAACGCCGCCCTCACCACCCTCTCCATCCTCCCCCAGGGTCGGGACCGAGTTCTCAAGGTCCTCCAAGACCCCCACTCCCCCACAAGCCTCAGAGTCCTCGCCCTCAACCTTCTCGCCCGCTCGGACCCGAAAACCAGAGAGCAGCTTCCCGGACTCCTCGGCCGGGAGCGCCCCGCCTGGCTGGAAGAGGCAGCCAAGAGCCTTGCCGCTCCCCCCCCACCGTCCAGCCCCGAAGAGGGAAAGGAACTCGTCGCCAGGATCTGGACCAAGGAGGATCAGGAGATCGCCCTCGACTCCAGCATCAAGTCCATGCTGGGGAACATGATTATGATCGCACCCCCCAAGGAACTCAGCTCCCTGGGAGAGCTTCTCTTCCCCCGGGATGTCATCGAAAAAATCAAGTATGACAGCGCAGCCACCTCCCAACCCAGCCCCCCCGAAAACGGAACTCCCGAAAAGGGAACTCCCGGGAAGGAGGCTCCAGGAAAGGGGATGGCCAGGAAAGCCGCAGACGAAAAGGCGGCTCCCGACCTCAAGGCGGCCTCCAAGGGGCATCTCTATCTGGTCCTGAAATCCGGGATGAAACTCGCCATCCAAAACCCCAGGTTCCAGGAGGGCGTCCTCACAGTCCAGACCCTGGGGAGGACTCTCAAGATCCCCCAATCCGACATCCGTGGCTTTTTGAGCAACACCAGGCGCAAGTTTCTCTTTGGTGGCAGCCGGCTCGGCGACCAGTTCCGTCTCCAAAAGGAGCCCACTGTCCCCCGCACGGGCAAGATCCAGACCTTGGACTCCAAGGGAATCACCTTTGTGGAAAAAGGGAAAGTCCTCAAACTCCCATGGAGCGAGCTGGGAACAGTCCAGTTCCAAGTCGGCAACAATCTGGGCTTGAAAACAAAACGGGGGAACCTGGGACAGTTCCTCCAGGTCGATCTCCAGGACGGGCAGCGGCTGGTCGCCTTCCTCGCGGACCTGGACAAGGACAGGATCACCCTGACCCATCCCCTCTTCGGGGCTGTCGAAATGGGCCTGGACCGCATCCAGAAAATGGTCCTCGCCAATTCGGGCCAGGCCCTCGCCGGCTTCACCCTGATCGTGGACTACGGCGAGTACAGCGTCAAAGAGTTGGACGCCGACGGCAAAGTCGTCTGGTCCATGGAGGACCTCTACGGTCCCATCGACGCTGAGATCCTCCCCAACGGCAACATCCTGATCACCGAGCAGGGGGAAAACGCGGTCCGGGAATACACCCGCAAGGGCGACATCGTATGGGAGTTTACGGACTGCGAATTCCCCCGCGAAGCCGACAGCCTCCCTGGCGGAAACGTGCTGATCACCGACATGAAGAACCGCCGCGTCATCGAAGTCGACCGACAGAAGAAGATCCTCTGGTCCTTCGGAACCAAACAAGCTGGAACTTCGTTCAAACCCTACGACGCCGACCGGCTCCCCAACGGCAACACCCTGATCGCCGACTTCGGCGGTTCCCGCATCCTCGAGGTCAGTCCCCAAGGCAAGATCGTCTGGCAACAAAAGAACCTTCCTTTCCTTTGGGACGTGGACCCCCTTCCCAATGGAAACATCCTGGTCACCCTCCACAAGGCGGGAACCAAGGCTTCCACGGGGAAGATCCTCGAGATCCGCCCCGACCACAAGGTCACCTGGGAGATCCGAGTCAAGAATCCCTCCGACGCCGACCTCCTCCCCGACGGCACCCTTCTCGTAACCGAGGGCGCCTCCGTCAGCCTCTACAACCGCGCCGGCAAACTCCTCAAAAAATGGAAGACCGACTGGTCCGCCCGGGCGAGCAGGTACTGATCCCACTCCTCCGGAAGCGGAGTCTTCCCTCCCCGATCACAACCGCTCCTTGGGGGGAATGAGGGCGGGATCGGTGGGATAGTGGGCAAGCAGGATGCCGAGCCGCTTGCCTTGGATCTTTTGTTCTCCGGTGTCCCCTTCGCGGAGAGCCCGGAGGAATTGGTAGAGAACGGTCTGGTAGACCGTTCCCTCGCCCCAGCGAAGATAGAGTCCCAGCCAACCCATGGCCGCGTCGAGGTCCTTCTCGCGGAGCGCTTTGGAGGCACGGCTGTGCGCCAGTTTTCTCAGGATGGGGAGGGCAGCGATTCCTTCCTGGCCCCGGGCTTCCACCAGAAGCCTCCCCCTCGAGGCCTCGTCCAGAAGATAGACGAAGTCCAGGGTTTCGCGGTCCTGTGGCTTCCTGGAGGACCGTTCGTCGGGTCCAGTCCGACCCTCGCCTCCATCCCAGCCGGCCATCCGCTCGGGGGCGAGATCCAGCAACATGGAATAAGCCTCTCCCGGGTAGCCAAGGTCCAGGAGGAATTCCGGGTATTGGGCCTTCCACTGGGAACGAAGCCTCGGGACGGAGAGTCCGATCCCCAGGCCGAGCAGAACGAAGAGCCCCGCCTGGAGGCGCTTCACCTGGGCCCGGAAGATCTCCGCCCGCGACGGGTCCTCGTCCAGAGCCTGCAAAAACGCGATGCGCGCCTGAGTGCTCGGATGGCGGAAACCGGCCTTCTCCCCACTCCCCGGCGCGAGAAACTCACCCTCCTGCAGGCTTTCGATCAGTGGCTCGCTCCCTCCCAGGAAGGCCCGGGCGTTCAAGTCCGCATCGCACTCCATCAGGCGGCTATAGCGTTTGTAGAGTGGGATCATCAGGACCAGGCAAGCTCCGAAAACCAGGAGCTGGGTGTCTTCATCCGCCAGCCCGAACAGCCAGCTTCCCCCAAAGGCGAGGAGCCAGGGCGCCAGCAGGAAAAAGGTCAAAAGACGCAGCATGTGATGCTGACGCACATGAGCGATCTCATGGGCGTAGACCCCCAGCACCTGCCGCGGGCTCAGAAGTTCCAACAAAAGGTCCGTAAACAGAATCAGCCGTGTCCAACGGAAGAAACCTACGACCGCCGCGTTGAACATCCTCCCCCCCGTTCGGAGAAGGTAGGCTCCCGCCACTCCCGTCCCCGCCCGCTCGTCGATTCGGCGGAAGCCCTCGAGTAGCTCCCTGTCGGAGAGGGGTTTGAGGCCGAGGATCCATCGCGTCCAAAGAGGAAGAAGAAGGACCAGGATGGTGATGGACAAACCCAGACCCAGCCCCAGGCCAAAGCTGAACGCGTCCAACACCGCCCGCAGATGCGTCTCCATCGCCATCAGGTCGAAGAGCAGGAGCACCAAAAGGAAGAAGGGCAGGACCATCCAGGTGGCCCGCGCCCGGAACCCGCTCCGAACCTTCCCATAGACCCGGAACTCGCCCAGGAGGAGCAAAAGTTCGAACCAGAGATAGGGGAGCAGGATCAAAAGCTCGGCAAAGGCCTCGGAATTCCCCGCGATGTCGTAGCGCACATAGGATTCGAGACGAAAAACGGCCCAGACCACATAGCTGAGAGCCCAGGGAAGAAAGGGAAGCAGGACTTCTATAAAACGCGCCGGCCCTTTGGCCCTCCCGAAATGGCGGAGCAGCACAAGCAGTTCGAAGAGAATCAGGATGGATGCGCCGCTCAGAGCCGCCACCGCGAGAGCCCCCCTCCCCTCCCCAGGCATCAGAGGCTCGGTCACCCAACCCGCAAGAGCGCGAAGCAGCAGGGCCCCCAGAAACCAAAAAGGAAAGATCAAGCCGAGCCCTCCCGGGAGGAATCCACATCGCCTCCCCGAGCCTCCTCCAAAAGATCCACCCAGACCCGCCCCTCGAAGACCCGCCGCGCTGGCCCTCGCATCCATAGCCCCCCGTCCTCCTTCCAGCCGATCTGCAGGGTCCCCCCGCGCAGCCGAACAGGGATGGCCTCACCCCTCCCGAAAAAACCCCGGTCCACGGCAGCCACCGCCACCGCGCAGGCCCCCGAGCCGCAGGCCAGGGTCTCCCCCGAGCCCCTCTCATAAGTCCGCTGTCGGATGCCCCCCTCCTCCACTCGGACGAACTCCACGTTCGCCCGATCGGGAAAGGCCCGCGCCGACTCCAGACCCGGCCCCCAGCGTTCCAGGTCCAGGTCCGCGGGGTCCTCCTCCAGAAACACCACAAGATGCGGATTGCCCACCGAGAGAACCGAAGCCTCCCGCCTCTCCCCCTCCAGCTCGAGCGCGACCCGGTAGGGACGATCTCCGCCCCCTCCCAGCACCTCGAGATCCTCACCGGGCAGGAATGGAATCGCGGCACTCTCGAAGATCGGCTCCCCCATCTCCGCCAGGACCTGCTCGACCCTTCCCTCTCTTCCCTCGAAGCTCAGAGTCTTGACCCCCGAGTCCGTCCCCACGCGCAGGCCCCGGGAAATCCGATCGGGCTCCCGCTCCGCCAGGTATTTCCCCACACAGCGCAGCGCGTTGCCGCAGAGGCTCCCCAGGGATCCGTCGGCGTTGTACATCCACATGCGGGCCAGCCCCCCCTCCTCGCCGATCAGGACCAATCCATCCCCTCCCACGCCGAAATGGCGATCGCTCAGGACCCGGGAGAGCGAGGCTGCCCGAGCCCGGACCTCCCCCGGCGCTTCGACCTCGGCGAGGTCCACGTAGATGTAATCATTGCCCAGGCCCTCCCATTTCTCGAAGGGCAGCCAGAACCCATCCCCGCCCCGGGACCGCCTCCCCTCGGCAAAACCCTCGCCCGCGCCTTTGGAACTTCCATTCACGATTACCCTTGTTCCTCCCACAGGTCGTACCGCTCCCCCTCCACAGGAACGCACACGTCCTTGAACCCCACCGCCAGTAGTTTGTCCCGCAGCGAGTAGGAGGCATCCTTCTCCCCGTGCACCACAAAGCATTTCCTCACGCTGCCCGCGAGGTGCCGGAGGCTGGAGATCAGCTCCTTGGAATCCGCGTGGGCGGAAAGACCGTTCATGGTCCGCACCTGGCAACGGACCTGGACCTCCTGGCGAAAGATCCGGACGCGCTTTTCTTTTTCAACGATCCGGCGCCCCAGAGTGTAGGGGGCCATATAGCCAACCACCAGGACGCAGTCCTCCCTGCGCGGAAGGGAGCGAAGGAGGTGGTGGAGGATCCTCCCCCCCTCGCACATCCCCGAGGCCGCAATGATGACACAGGGGTGTTCGATCCGGTTCAGCGCCTTGCTCTCCTCCACCGAGCGCGTGAAATGGATGTCCTTGAAGTGGAAGGGGTCGTGCCCCCCCTTGATCATTTTTTGGATGTCGGCGTCCAGGTCCTCGAGATGGTTCGAGACCACTGAGGTTGCGGCCCGCGCCAGGGGGGAATCCACGTAGATCGGAATGTGTTCGATCTTTCCCTCCCGGATCAACTTGCCGAAGAGGTAGATGAGGTTCTGGGTCCGTCCCACCGCGAAGGCGGGGATCAAGAGCCGCCCCCCGTCCTCCTGCTCCTCCCGGACGATCTTGGCCAGGTCCTTCTCCATGGTTTTCTCGTCCGGATGGAGCCTGTTGCCGTAGGTGGACTCGGTGACCAGCACATCCACCGGGGGGAGAGGCTCTGGGTCCCGGAGGATGGGCATGTCCTTGCGCCCATGGTCCCCCGTGAAAGCAATCTTGAACTCCTCCCCGCCTTCCCTCAGGGTCACCACGACCTGGGCGGAACCGATGATGTGTCCCGCGTCGAAGAACTCGACCTCGATCCCTTTTTCCAGCTCGAATTTCTCGTGGTAGTCCCTCGCCTTGAGCCGCTGGATCGCCAGGGCGCTGTCCTCCCCGGTGTAAAGCGGCAGGATTTCGGGCTCGTTGTTTTTCCGGTGCCGGTTCAAAAAGTCCGCATCCCCCTCCTGGATCCGGGCCGAATCCTCGAGGAGCACGGCTGCCAGGTCCTTGGTCCCGGGAGTGCACCAGATCCGGCCCCGATAGCCCTCCCGCACCAGGATGGGGAGTCCCCCCGAGTGGTCGATGTGCGCGTGGGAGAGCAGAACATGGTCGATCTCCTTGGGATCGAAAGGAAGGTGGAGGTTGGCCTTGCGCGCCTTGTCCCGTTTCCCCTGGACCATTCCGCAGTCGAAGAGAATCCGCACTCCCTTCCATTCCAGGAGGTGCTTGGAGCCCGTCACGTTGCGGACGGCTCCGAAGAACCGGAAACTAGGGTGGTTCACTTCTCCACCCAGACGCTCTTGGTCCGGATCGTCAGCGGGAAGAAGATCAGATTCAGGATCCCATCCCAGATCGTGTACTCCGTCGTGACCCGGTAGCTCGTAGCCTCGCCCGCCAGGCGTTCGGGGTCCAGGCCATTGAGTCGGGCCAGACCGAAGAAAAGATACCAGTTACGCCCCCGGACCACCTCCGTACCCGTCGGGCCCGCCCCCACAGTGTGCACCTGGGTCATGCAACCCGATGAAACCAGGCATAGAATCAGCAGAAGGGTCCAGGAAATTCGTTTCATACAGCGCCTCCAAAGGCTCTTGTTCGGGGACAAAGGCTAGCCGGGTTTACCCACAAGATCGAGTCCAAGGCGGGACCCAAGCCGGGAAGCGAAAAATCAGGATGACCAGCGCCCTCCCTTGGGAATAATAGCTGAGAATGCCACCCAACGTCCTCATCCCCTTGATCCTGGGTTTCAGCCTCCTCCTCGGATGGCTGTTCCTCCACCTTTCCAAACGACGGGACCAGGAGGGATTCTTTTACGAACGGGCTCCGAGTCTCCCCATCCATCTCCTGGCCGAGCATGACGACGCCTGGATCCGGGGAACCATCCAGATGGAACACCCCCTCCGCTGTCCCTGGTTCGACTTCCCCTGCTGCTGGTACGCCTACCAAATCGAGGAGAAGACCACGAGGACGGTCACCGACTCGGACGGGCACAGCCATACCGAAACCTCCTGGGACACGGTCTTCGAGGAGGAAAAAAGTCGCCCCTTCGACCTCGTCGGCAAGAAGGGCCGCATTCGAGTGAGAACCGAGGAATTCGCGATCCAGAGCAGCGTATCCACGGGCTACGACTACGAGGGAGGGGATCTGAGGCACAGTGCGCGCTACCTCCCCACCGCCGCCAAAGTCAGCGTCCTCGGGGTCAAGCTGGAGGACGGCAGCTTCGGGCAGCTGGGCAGGATCCCGAGTCTGATCACTTTTAAATCGCGAAGCGCCTTCGTCCTGGCCACCAACCGGGGGGAAACATGGTACCGCTGGCTCGGTTTCTTCTCTCTATTCCTTGGGGGTGGAGGGACCATGGCCTTTTGGACCGGGATGCGGCAAGGCCATGTCGACTGGCCCCTGTCCCTGGCGGCCGGCCTGGCCCTTCTCGCGCCTTTTTGGATCTGGTCCACCTACAATCGCTTCATCCAGAGACGGCAACAGATCGAATCCGCCTGGAGCCAGATCGATGTGGACCTCATGGTGCGCTTTGACCTCATCCCCCAGCTGGTGGCTGTCGTCCAGGGCTACCAGAAGCACGAACGGGAAACCCTAAAAGCCCTCGGCCGGATCCGTGCGGGGAGCAGCCTCGGGGAGAAAATCGAGGGAGACCGCCTCGCCAGCCGGATCAGCAAGAGCCTCCTGGCCCTGGACGAGGCCTACCCCGAACTCAAGGCCAACGAGCAATTCCAATCCCTGCACGACAAGCTCGTGGCCCTGGAGGAGAAGCTGGCCACCAGCCGCAGCCTCTACAACAAGGTCACTCGGGAATGGAACGATCTCTGCCAGGGCTTTCCCACCCTCCTGGTGGCGGCCCTCTTCGGATTCAGGCCGAGGCCCTACTTCCACAAGTAAAGGGGCTTTTCCTACCGCCGGAGGCCCCTCTGGGTTACAATCCCTCGCTTTTCCTTCACACCGGTGCGGCACCGGAGCAGCAGAATCAGGGGCTGCAAGGGGAAAGCAATGGATCAAAAAATTCTAGGTGAAGGCCTCACCTTCGACGACGTCCTCGTCGTTCCCCGCAAGACGGAAATTCTTCCTCGAGAAGTCGATACGAGCACGAAAATCACGAGGGAGATCCGCATGGAGATCCCCCTGGTCTCCGCCGCCATGGACACAGTCACCGAGTCCAAGCTCGCGATCGCCCTCGCCCAGGAAGGGGGGATCGGCATCATCCACAAAAACCTGAGCCTCGAGGGCCAGATCCAGGAAGTCGACCGGGTCAAGCGTTCGGCCAACGGGGTCATCCTGGACCCTGTCACCCTTTCCCCCAGCGCGACCGCGCGAGAGGCCAAGGAGTCCCTCCGGAGACACAAGATCTCCGGCCTCCCGGTGGTGGACGAGGACAACAAGGTCCTCGGCATCCTGACCGCCCGGGACCTTCGCTTCCAGACGGGCAGCGATACCAAGGTCATGGACCTCATGACGCGCAAGGTGATCACCGCCCCTCCCAATACCACCCTCGAGGAGGCCAAGGAGATCCTGCACGACCACAAGGTGGAGAAGCTGGTCCTGGTTGACTCCGAAAACAAGCTCGCCGGGCTCATCACGATCAAGGACATCAACTTGACCGAGACCTTCCCCAACGCCTGCCGCGACGGGCGGGGGCGCTTGCGGGTGGGAGCCGCCGTGGGCGTTCAGGATTATGAACGCATCGAGCGACTGATCGAGGCGGGGGTCGACCTGGTGGTCGTCGACACCGCCCATGGACACAGCAAGAACGTCCTGGACACGGTCCGGGAGATCAAAAAACGGCACGCCCTCCAAGTCGTCGCCGGAAACATCGCGACAGCCGCCGCGGCCAGGGATCTGATCGAGGCGGGCGCGGACGGGATCAAGGTGGGCATCGGGCCGGGTTCCATCTGCACGACCCGGATCATCGCGGGCATCGGTGTCCCCCAGCTCACCGCCATCTATGAGTGCGCCCGGGTTGCGGAAAAAGCAGGCATTCCGGTCATCGCCGACGGGGGCATCCGGCAGAGCGGCGACGCGGTCAAGGCCCTGGTGGGCGGCGCCTCCTGCGTCATGATCGGGAGCCTCTTCGCGGGGCTGGAGGAATCGCCGGGCGAGCTGATCCACTACCAGGGGAGGACCTTCAAGGCGGTCCGCGGCATGGGCAGCCTGGGGGCCATGATCCAGGGGAGCAAGGACCGCTACGCCCAGGCCGACGTCAGCGAACGCGACAAACTCGTCCCCGAAGGCGTCGAGGGGATGGTGCCCTACAAGGGCCGCCTCTCCGGCTACGTCTACCAATTCGTGGGCGGCATCCGCAGCGCTATGGGCTACACCGGGACCAAAACCATCGAGGAGCTGAGGAACAAGGCCCAATTCGTGCGAGTCTCCCCGGCCGGGCTCAAAGAGTCCCATCCCCACGACATCCAGATCACCAAGGAGGCGCCCAACTACTTCGGCAAGGGGCTCTAGGCAGGAAACAGATGGAGACCAGAAACCACAAGGGAGTGCTGATCGTCGACTTCGGGACCCAGTACTGCCAGCTCATCGCCCGCCGCGTCCGGGAGCAGGGGATCTTTTCGAGGATCACGGTGCCGGGCAAGGCGCTGGAAGCCCTGGAAGAAGGGAATTACGGGGCCATCATCCTCTCCGGGGGGCCGCAGTCGGTCTACGAGGAGGGCGCCCCTTCTCTGGACAGGGAAATCCTCGACAAGGGCCTACCCATCCTCGGAATCTGCTACGGCATGCAGTGGACCGTGCAGGCCCTCGGAGGAGTGGTCGCTCCCGCCGCGGCCAAGGCCGCCCGCGAATATGGACACGCCGAGCTGCGGCTCAGCGAGGCGCCGGGACCGCTCTTCGACGGGGTGGAGAGCCCCACGAGGGTCTGGATGAGCCACGGAGACCACGTGGAGAGTCTTCCCTCCGGCTTCGCGGTCAGCGGGTCCACCGACACCTGCGAGATCGCGGCGGCCTATCACCAGGCGAACAGGATCTACTTGCTGCAGTTCCACCCCGAGGTCAGCCACAGCCTGGACGGCCAGGTCATCCTGCGCAACTTTCTCTTCGGGGCGGCGGGTCTGCACGCTGACTGGACCCCGGGCTCCATCGTCGAGGAGACAGTGGCCGAGCTGCGGGAGCAGATCGGCGAGGAGGGCGAGGTCATCCTCGGCCTCTCGGGAGGGGTCGACTCCTCCGTGGCCGCCGTCCTCATCCAAAAGGCCATCGGCCGGCGCCTGCACTGCATCTTCGTCGACAACGGACTGCTCCGGCACGGGGAGCGCGAAGGAGTCGAAAAGCTCTTCGCGCGCAACTTCGACATGGACCTTCACGTGGTGGACGCGCGCGAGCGCTTCCTCGGCGAGCTGGCGGGCGTTACCGACCCCGAACAAAAGCGCAAGATCATCGGCCGGGTCTTTGTCGAGGTCTTCGAGAAGGCCAAGCAAAAGCTGCCCAAGGCCCGCTTCCTCGGCCAGGGCACCCTCTACCCCGACGTCATCGAGTCGGTGGCGGCCCACGGAGGGGCGACCTCGGTCATCAAGTCCCACCACAACGTCGGAGGACTCCCCGAAGAGATGGAGATGGAGCTGGTCGAGCCCCTGCGCACCCTCTTCAAGGACGAGGTGCGCGCCATCGGGAGGAGCCTGGGCCTTCCACCCGAGGTCATCGACCGGCAGCCCTTCCCAGGGCCCGGGCTCGCGGTCCGCATCCTCGGGGAGATCACCGAGGAGCGCTGCGAGATCCTGCGCCAGGCCGACCACATCTTCACCTCCGAGGTCGAGGCCGAGGGGCTGCACAAGGGGCTCTGGCAGTACTTCGCCGTCCTTCTGCCGGTGCGGAGCGTCGGGGTCATGGGAGACGCGCGCACCTATGAGTTCCCGATCGTCCTCAGGGCGGTCGAGAGCCAGGACGCCATGACGGCGGACTGGGCGTTTTTACCCCAAGAACTCCTGCGCCGGGTCAGCAACCGCATTATCAACGAAGTACCGCAGGTCAACCGCGTAACCCTCGACATCACCAGCAAACCCCCGGGAACCATCGAATGGGAATAAGCCAGGCTCCGCCTTCCATCGCCGAAGGCCTCCAATTCGCCCTCGAAGTCGAGCACGTCACCAAGCGTTTCGGTGACTTCACCGCTGTTTCCGATCTCTCCATGCGCGTCCCCACCGGGAGCATCTATGGGTTCCTGGGACCCAACGGATCGGGAAAAACGACGACGATGCGCATGATCATGTCCATCTTCTACCCCGACGAAGGGCAGATCCGAGTGCTTGGGGCCGAGGACGCGGCCCAGGTCAAGGACCGCCTGGGCTATCTCCCCGAGGAGAAGGGGCTCTACAAAAAAATGAAAGTCCGGGAGATCGTCGCCTACTTCGGGAGGCTCAAGGGCCTCTCCAAGGAAGAGGCCTACGGGCGGGCGACCGAACTGCTCAGCAAATACGGCCTCGGCGACTGGCTCGACACCCGCTGCGAGGCCCTGTCCAAGGGCATGGGCCAAAAGGTCCAACTCCTCGGCACCCTGGTCCATGACCCCGACCTCGTCATCCTGGACGAGCCTTTCAGCGGTCTCGACCCCATCAACATGGAACTGATGCGGGACACCATCCTGGACCTCAAGAAGCAAGGCAAGACCGTCCTCTTCTCCACCCACGTCATGGCCCAGGCCGAGGAGATCTGCGACTCCATCCTGCTCATTTACAAGGGCAAGGCCAAACTCGACGGCCCTCTGGCCAAGATCCGCGCCGGAGGCCACCGGGCGATCCGGCTGGAGTTCGAGGGGGACGCATCCTTCCTCCGGGACGACCCCCAAGTGGACCATGTCAACATGACCCCGAACAGCGCCGAGGTCTTTTTGAAGACAGAGGCCGACCCTCAGGATTTCCTGAGGAGTCTCCTTGGCAAGCTGCGGATCCGGCGATTCGACATGCGTGACCCCTCTCTCCATGAGATCTATGTCCGCACCATCGGCCCCGAGGCGGCAAAGGAGTTCGGACATGTCTAAGGGAAAAAGCAAAACGAAACTGGTCGCCCAGCGCGAGATCCTCGAGAACGTCCGAACCAAGACCTTTTGGATCGGCATCCTCTCCTTTCCCGTGATCCTGGTCGCCTCCATCCTGATCCCGACCTGGTTTCAGAAAAAGGTCGATGTCCGGACCTTTGGCGTCGAAGACCGGTCCGGCTGGCTCAGCGCGGCCATCGAAAAGCGGCTCGAGATGCCCGACTTCGACGCTCTGACCAAGCTCCTCCTGGACAAGGACGCCGAGCCCTCCCTCCCCAAGGACCTCCGTCAGAGCACTTTGGGGCAGTTTCTCCAAGCCTTCGCCAAGGTCGGAGCCAAACAGCTGAAAGAAAAACAAAGTCTCAACAGCCTCCTCCCGACCCTCCTCGACACCTTGGAATCCAGCGACCTCGGCTCCCTGCTCGAAAAACTGCCTATCTCCCTCCCCATCCCCAAGGGGAAGGCCAAAGAGGGCATCAAAACCTTTCTCGGGAACATGCGCAGCGACATTGCCAAGTTCAACGACTGGATCGAGTCCCTCCCCGAGGAGGAAGCCGAAAAGCTCCGCAACCCCCGCAAGAACCCTAAATTCCAGCTCACGGCCAAGGGCCCCGAGGACGAACTCAGGGAACTGCTCAAGAAGGAGAAACTTTTCGCCTACTTCGTGATCGGCAAAGACCCTGTCCAGGGGGACGATGGAAACAAGTACGTTTCCAACAACCTGACCGATCAGAGCCTTCGGCGCTGGTTCAGCAACATCGCGAACGGCATCGTCGCCGCCAAGCGCATCCAAAAGCTAGGGATCTCCCCGGAGAAGGCCGCCTGGCTTCAGACCCCAGTGCGCTTCGCCCCGAAGAAACTGGACGAGTCCGGGAACGAAACCGAAGTCGCGCGCAAGGACATCGCCCTCAAGTGGGCTCCCGTGGCCTTCGTCTATCTCCTCTGGATCTCCGTTTTCATGATGGCCCAGATGATGCTGACCAACACCATCGAAGAAAAATCCAACCGCATCATCGAGGTTCTCCTCTCCTCCGTCTCCCCCCTGGAACTGATGACCGGCAAGATCCTCGGAATCGCCGTTACCGGTCTTCTCGTCGTAGGCTCCTGGGCTGGCTTTTTCGCCCTGGGGATCTACCTGTTGCCCACCTTTTTCCCGCAGTCCGAGGGCATCATCGCCTCTCTCGGACTGGGTTCCATCCTCGCCAACCCCGCCTACCTGGCCTCCTTCATCATCTACTTCGTCCTCGGCTTCCTCCTCTACGCCTCGGTCCTCGGCGGCATCGGCTCGGTCTGCAACAGTCTCAAGGAGGCCCAAAACCTGCAGCAACCCGTCATCCTCCTCCTCATCATCCCGCTCCTGGCCATGATGCCCATCGCCTCCGATCCCAACGGTACCTTGGCACGGGTCCTGTCCTTCATCCCGCCCTTCACCCCCTTCGTGATGATGAACCGGGCAGGAGGGCCTCCCGCCCTCTGGGAGTACGCCCTCACTTCCATCCTCCTGCTCCTGACCGTCTGGCTCACCTTCCGAGGCGCGGCCAAGATCTTCCGCATCGGCATCCTCATGACGGGCAAGCCCCCCAAGCTTCGCGAGATGCTCCGCTGGCTCCGGGCACCGGTCAATCGGTAGGCCGGATCCCCGCCCCCCGGCCCAGCCGAAGAGCGGGGACCACCGCGCATAGCATCGAGATCCCAAAGGCCAGGAGTCCCACCCAGAAGCATTCCCGCCAGGGAAGATAAAAAGGGAGGTCCAACCCGCTGACCCCGCGCAGGCCGCGCACCAGCACCCAAGACAGGGGCAAACCCGCCACCACGGTGAGAAGAAAGGTCAAAAACCCGACAACCACCGACTCCACTCCAAGCAGAGCGAAGAAACCGGGGCGCGTCACCCCCAACGCCCGCAGAACCCAGTTCTCCCGCGCCCGCGCCATCGTCGCGAGGGTCATCAGGTTGACCTGCCCCGTCCCCGCGAGCACGAGCAACAAGAGCAGCAGAACGTCGAAGAATCTGAAGTCCCGGTCCACGTCCCCCAGGTGGAAGCGCTCGACCTCCCAGCCGCTCCGCACCCATCCCAGCCTGGCCTTGTCCTGGTAGACCGCCCGGATCCCACGCTCGACAGCTTCGGGCGAGGCTCCCTTTTCCAGCCCGATCTGGAAGTCGCCCGAGCGGTCCACGTCCAAGCAAAAATCCCGGTGGAACCAGGACAGGTCCACCAGCGCGAAGGCCCGCTCGTCCGGGAAGAAGCCCGCCCGGTCACTGATGGCGAGAACCTTGTAGGGGACGATCTTGCCTCCCCCCACCGAGATGGGGACTTCGCTGCCGGGGACAAGACCTCGGAGCCGGGCGAGCCGGGTGCTCACGACCATGCTCCGCTCGGCTTTCATCCGCTTCAACAGCTCCGGGCCAAAAGGGGCCCCCAGCCTGGCAAGCTCCTCGCTCTGGGTCCCGCGGGTCAAAAAAGGAAGCGCCGCCCGCGCCCCGAGGGGGAGGACCGCGCGCACTCCCGGCAGTGCCCGCAGCTTTGCCCAGTCTTGGCGGGATAGAGCCTCTCCCCGCACAAAGAGGTAGTCCCGCATCCCCGCCCGCGAAAAGGCACGGATCTCCTCCTTGAGCGAGCCCGTGAGCCCTTTGAGCCCGACCATGGCAAGGGCGACCAGGGTCAGACCGGCCACAGCCGAGGCAACCCGGGCAGGCGCGCGCAGGAGGTTCTTGCGCACGAGGAAACAGGCCAGAGGCAGCCGCCTCTCCAGCAGCCTCAGGGGGAGGTTCCCCAGCCTCCGCACCAGCCCCGGGGCGAGGAGCAAAACCCCGAAAAAGACTCCTACCACCAGGCCAAGCTCCAGCAGCACCAGACCCGCGCCCCCACCCTCCTCCCTGAGGAGAGGCGTCATCGCCAGATACGCCATGGGAAGGGCGAGGACGAGGGTCGCGAACAAAAAGACATTCACTCCCCGGAGAAGGTCCGCCGGCGGCGCCAGATCCCGCACAAAGAGAATGCGCCTCGGGGTCAGCCGTCGGACCTTGAGTAGGGGAAACGCAGCCCCCACCAGGGTGAAGAAAGCGCCCAAGCCCATGATCCAGAGGAGGGGCTTCCAGGGGATCTCGAAGGTCACGATCGTCTTGCCCAAGCCGAGGGTCGTGATCCCCGCCCCCGCGAAGAGCTTGGCCAGCAACAAGCCCAAGCCCAGGCCCAGGACCGAACCCAGGACAGCCAGCAAACAGGCCTCCACGAAAAAGGTCATGGCCACCTGACCCTGCGTCGCTCCCAGACAGCGCAGGATCCCGACCCGCCGCATTCGCTCGGCCAGCGCGTGGGAGAGGGTGTGAAAGATCACGAACATCCCGAGCGCCAGGGCAAGGCTCCCCAAAACCTTGACTCCGTTGCGAAAGGCCCGCTCGTCGGCATCCTCCCCGATCATCGCGCTCCGTCGGTCGTCGATCAAAAAGCGACCTGAAAGGCTCTTTTTGAGCCCATCCACGGGAAAGCCCTCCGTCCGCTTCACCTGGAAGACGGGGCTCAGGGCGGGAGAGAGCTTGCGGGCCAGGCCGAAGGAACCGAGGATCACCAGACCTCCCTGCCGCCGGGCCAGGCGCAGCGGTTGGAGGATGCCCTTGACGACGAGGACTTCTTCCGACTTCCAGGAATCCGCTTTCGCCCGGGGGGGAGTCCATTTTCCGTCCTTGCAGTCGGCCGGAGTGATCCTCGGGAGAGAGCGGATCCGAAACCGGGATCCCGGGCGCAGGCCAAAGGTCTCCGCCAGGGCCGGCCCCACAAGGACCATGTGAAAAGGATCCAACTCGCTCAGGTCCTTACCCTCGGCCACGAGGTAATGCCCAAAGAGTTTCTGCCCCCTCGGCATGAGCCCAAAGAGAATGCAGACCTCCTTGCGCCCCTGCCCGGCTCCCTCTCCCTGTTCCGCAAGAACAGGGACCTGACCGATCAGCCCCAGGCGCTGGATCCCGTCCTGGCGCGCGAGGTACTCCTGGTGTTCCCCCAGGCGCTTCAGCCCGTCCCGGGGACGCAACTCCAGGTCCACCCGCCCGAAATCCCCCCGTTTCTGCACGAGTTGGCTCAGGATGGTGTTGTGATCCAAAACGTGGACCGAAGTCACCACCGCCACGCCCAGCAACACCCCAAACAGGGTCAGGACATGGCGCAGGGGCTCAGATCGAAAGCTCTTCCAAACGAGAAAAAACAGCAGCCGCATCGAGTCCTGGCCCCGTCAAGGAATGAGAGGGATCGAGTCGCCCGTCCCTCAAAAAGAGAACGCGATCCCCATAGGCCGCGTCTCGTGGGTTGTGCGTCACAAGGAGAATGGAAATCCCATAGCGCTCCCGCACCTTGGAGAAAAGGCGCATGGTTTCCTCTCCTGCCTTGGAGGAGAGATTCCCCGTGGGTTCATCGCAAAGGAGGACCGGTGGCCGTTGAGCGATGGCCCTTGCGATCCCCACCCGCTGCATCTCGCCGCCCGAGAGGCCGTGGGGCTGCCGGTCCAGGAGTTTCTGGAGATCCAAAACCTCCACCACCTCCTCCAGCTCCCGCTGGTGCATGGCGGGATCCTTCCCGGCGATCAGCAGAGGCAGGATGATGTTTTCGCGGACACTGAGATCCGGGAGGAGCTGAAAGAACTGGAAGACATAGCCCAGGTACCGCCTCCTGAGGATGGTCCGCTTTCGCTGGGATTGGGCGAAGAGATCCGTCCCCCCGAGCAGAACGGTTCCCCGATCGGGTGTTTCGAGGCCGCCGAGGAGATGCAGGAGGGTGGTCTTGCCCGATCCCGAGGGTCCCATCACGGTAACGAAGGCCCCCTCTTCGAGGGTGAGGGAGACCTCCTGGAGCACAAAGGAATCGGCGCCTTCCCGGGGGGACCAAGCGAGGGAAGTGGCGACGAGGATGGGTGACTTCATGCGCTGCATCATGGAGGAGCCACGGGGAGGATCAAGCGCCCTTCTCCCCTTCTCAGCCAAGCTTTCCTTTCGGCGACATGAATTCTTATGCAAAAATGCATCCCAAGATAGAGACCTTTTTATGGAGCTTCTCCCTTTTTTCTCAAACTTGAGACAGAGAGGCGGCCAAAGAGGGAAACAACTCTCTCCAAACTCTGCCTCCTTTCGGCCCCAACCCCGGCATTTAGCCCTTTTTTTCAGGAATTCCTTGGGATTCAGGGAAATCCCAAGCAAATCCTCCCATTAGGGGTCCCTGGCATTACTCTTGCTATTTCAATCCGCATTCTCATTATGACCCGAATTGACCCACAACCCCCCCTGACCAGGAAAGAGCCGGTCCTCATCATCGATGACGACCGGGAGATTCGGGGGATCTTGCAGGAGAGGCTCCAGATCGAGGGCTTGGAATCGGCCGCCGCCGCCTCGGGCGAAGAGGGTCTCAGCCTCTTCCTCGCCCGGCTCGCCCAGGGAAGGCCCTTCTCCACCCTCATTCTGGATATCCGCATGAAGGGGATCTCAGGGATCGAACTGCTCAAACTGATCCGGCTGATCGACCAGAACTCGACCATCTTGATGATTTCGGGGTTGGGGGATCTGAGCAAAGCCGTCCTCTGCCTCCGACACGGGGCCGACGACTACCTCAGCAAACCCATCAAAATTTGGGACCTCAAGGCCAGACTGACCACGGCCCAGGGGCGAAGAAACGCCATCACCCATCGTCAGGGTGGCGAAACGAACAAGGGACTGCGTTGGGGGACCGCCTTCATCCCCCAGGTTCCACACGAGATTTCCTCTGCGTTGGATTCGGCTACCTCGATACCGGGAGATGAATCACCGGAAGAAGCGAGCAATTCTGGACCAGGAGAAGGGGGCCAGGATGCTTTGGGCCTTGTTCATGGCCCTACCGACGCGAAGGAGAGCATGAAAAGTCCGGGTCCACCGATGGATCCCGAGGTTCTCGAGACCGGAAGAGAGGAAAAAGGACAGAAGGGCAGAAAGGGAGGATCTTTTCAAGACGCTCCCAAGCGCGGGAAGGGCGAAACCCGCGCGAAAGCCGCAAGGGAGAGCGGCGCCCTCGAATCCGGTCCCGGGAAAAAGGCACCTCTGGCGCCATCGGACCCGGCATCTCATTCAGGGGAGGAGGCTAGGCTGCGTGCGGCCTCCCCCCTGGATGTTTTTTTCTTCCTCATCGAACGTCTGGAGAACCAGGAAGTCGGCTGGGCGGGACACTCCAAGAGACTCTCCCAGTTCCTCTGCAAAGCGGCTGCCTTGCTCGTCCAGGATTTGGACTTGGGACCCCAGGATCTGGACGCCTTGAGGCTCGCGGGTCTCATCCACAACCTCGGACTTATCCGGGTCCATGGAACCCTTGGGCAAGGCTTTGCCCTCCCCCCCCACGCCTCCACCTCCCCCAAGAAAATCGACCCTTCCCTGCTCGAAGACCTGACACTCCCCGCACGGGTCCTGGAGGGACTCCTTCCTTTTTTGGAGCCAAGGCACAGACAGGCCGGGGAGATCGCCCAGGGAATCCTGGAACAGGCTGGACGTATCCGGCGGCAGCTCCAGGAATACGACGCCATCCTCGACAAAAAACAGGAGAAAGGCGGGGAAGAGGCGCAGGAGAAAAGAGCCGAACTCCTCGGCTTTTTTTTCGAGCTGGCGGATCTCTGCTTCCACGCGGGAGAAGAAGGTTTGGATCTCAGCACCCCTCCCCATCCCACCTCCATCGAGGCCTATGCCGATAAGATCGGCTTCCCCCTCGAGAAGACCTGGGAGACCCTCTCCCGCATCAGCGACGGGTCCGCCCAGACATAATCTCGAGGGGTCCTCCGGATTCCTCCCAGCCCTTCCAACCTTCCCGGCGCAGGAGCTCCATTTTGAGTCCCAACCCTGCGTTGCCGAATTTCCCCGGGCCGTTCGATGCCACCACTCTGTGGCAGGGGACAAAGAGGGGGATGGGGTTGTTCCTCATCGCAGTCCCGACCGCCCGCGCCGCCCGGGCAGCCCCAGCCCGTTCCGCCAGTTCGCCATAGGTCACAACCCTGCCTGGAAGGACCGCCTGGAGTGCCTTCCAAACCCGGAGCCGGAATGCCGTCCCCCGCAGATCCAGGGGTAAGGGGAGGGAAAACACATGGGAAGCCACCTCCAAGTCCCATTCCTCCACAAAGGCCGCGGCCTGATCCAAAAGCCCCTGGATCCCTCCCACCAGGCGAGGGTCCCGGCCCTCGGTGGAGGGAGGGAGCTGGAGTTGCCTCCGCAGCAAGGCCTCAAAAGCCTCCTCGCTGGTCCCCGGCAGAGCAAGAGCCAGGATGCCCAGCGGGCCAGCCGCCAGCCGATAGATCCCACCCCCCGGCCCTCGCAGCCTGGTCTTGCGCAGCTCCGTCTCCCTCTCCTTGCTCCACCGCGTCAAGATCCCGTCCTCCTAGCGCCGATAAATCCATCCTATGGGCCATTCCCCTCCAGGCAGATCCCGCCCCCGAGTCACCGTCGTCATCCCCAGTTGGAATGGACGCGGGCTCCTCGAATCCTGCCTCGAGGCCTTGGAGGCAGCATACCAGAGGACCGGCCTCCCCGACGCCGTTCTGGTCGTCGACAACGGCAGCGAGGACGGGACCATGGAGTGGCTGCGCGACCTGGGCAAGCCCCGCGTCTCCTGCCTGCCTCTGGCTCGGAACCATGGCTTCGCCTTCGCCTGCAACCGCGGAGTGGAGGCCGCCGAAAGCGAGTGGATCCTCATCCTCAACAACGACACGATCCCCGCCCCCCGCATGGTCCAAAAACTCATGGAGGCGGAGGAAAGGGAGGGAAATGCAGCCGTCCCCCTCCTCTGCGCCCCGGTCGCCAACTACGTCAAGGGCAAACAGCTCATCCCCCTCCTCGCGGGGGAAGACGAGAACAGCGTCTCCGCGATCGAAGCGCGGCTGGCTGATTGCGCCGAGGGAATGGTCGAGGATGTGCGGGAACTTTCGGGGCTCTGCCTCCTCCTGCGCAGGAAGCACTACCTCGATCTGGGGGGTTTCGACGAGCGTTTCGGACTGGGCAACTTCGAGGACGACGACCTCTGCTTCCGGTTTCGAAGGATGGGAGGCCGTCTCCTGATCGTCCGTGACAGCTATGTCCATCACCTGGGAAACAGGACCTTCATCGCCCTGGGAATGGACTATGAGAAGGATCTGGAAGAAAAGCGGCAGGTCTTCTTGAAGAAATGGGAGAGAGACCCTCTCTTCCTTCTGGAGAAACATTCCCTCGAGTGGGAAGCCTCCCAGTTCCTGCCCTCCCTGGAGCGGGCACAACTCCCCTCGGACCAGACCCCCTGGCTCCGACGCCTCCAAGCCAAGACCTACGGAGCGCTGGACCAGCCCCAGAGAGCCCTCTTGGCCTGGAGGGAATACCTGGGACACTGCCCCAAGGATACCGAAGCGCGCTCGACCGAAGCCCTCCTGCTCTTCCAGATGGGAAGGTCGTTGGAAGCCCGGAAGACCCTGAGCCGCACCCTGGACGAGTGCTGGTTCGGACCCGTCTTCGCGGCGAGCCTGCTGACCCAGGTGGCCAGGCAACTCCATCACGAAGCCCCAGGCGAAGCCGAAGACTACCTCCGCTACGCCCTCGACATCCGCCCCGACTTCGTCCCCGGCCTGAACCTCAAGGCGGTCTGGGCCATCGAACAGGGCAGGTTCCAGGAGGCCGAGCACATTCTCCAGCCCTTCCGTCAAAAAGAAGATCCCGACCTCTGGAACAACCTCGGGATCGCCCTCTACCAGCAGGGGAAGGCGCCGGAGGCTCTCGAGGCTTTCAGCGAGGCCGCCCGCAGAGGAGGCCCCCAATCCCCGGCCGCCCGCAACCTGGAGGCTCTGCTCACCACTGGGAAGCAGCCTCCCGAAAGGCCCTGAGCCCCCGTTCGAACTTCTTCTTCCTCCGGACCCGCTTGGGTCCGCGAACCTTGAGTTCGGGGAGGAGGCCCCAGTTGGCGTTCATCGGCTGGAAGTTCTCGGGGTTCGCCCCCGCGAGAAAGCGCACCAGCCCCCCCAACATGCTCTCCGGCGGTGGGACCACGGGCTCCTTCCCCAGGACCCGGCGCGCCGCGTTGGTCCCCGCCAACCATCCAGTCGCAGCGGACTCGAGATAACCCTCGACCCCGCAGAGCACGCCCGCGACGAAGAATCCCTCCCGCTTCCGCAGCTCGAGAGTCGGTTCCAGCAGAGCCGGGGCGTTCAAAAAGGTGTTCCTGTGCATGACCCCGTAGCGGACGATCTCCGCACTCTCCAGGCCGGGGATCAGGGCGAGAACCTCTTTCTGATCCGGCCACCTGAGGCCGGTCTGGAAACCGACCAGGCTCCACATGCGCCCCTCTGCGTCCTCCCGCCTGAGCTGGACCACGGCGAAAGGGCTCTTGCCCGTGCGCGGATCCACGATCCCCTTGGGCTTCATCGGCCCATGGGCGGGGGTCAGGTAGCCACGCCGGGCGATCTCCTCGATGGGCATGCAGCCCTCGAAAAACTCCAGCTTCTCCCAGTCATGGGGGACATGCTTCCTCGCCCGGGTAATGGCTTCGAAGAGCCTCCTGTACTCCTCCTCGGCCAGGGGGCAGTTGAGGTAGTCCGGCTCCTGTTCATAGCGTCCCTGGGCAAAAACCTTTTCCCGGTCCAAGCTCTCCCCCAGGACCACAGGCGCGGCCGCGTCATAGAAGGAGAGAAAGGCTTCCCCCAGGGTCTCCTGGATTCGCGCGGCCAGAGCCTCCGTGGTGAGCGGCCCCGTCGCCAGGACCAGCGGTCCATCCTCCGGCAACTCCACAAGCTCCCTGCCCTCCCGCTCGATCAGGGATTCCCGCTCCAAAGCAGCATCCACAAAGGCCGAAAATCGCTCCCGGTCCACGGCCAGGGCCCCCCCGGCCGCCACCTGGGCCTCGTCGGCGGCCGCCAGGATCAAAGATCCCAGCTCCCGCAACTCCGCCTGGAGCAGGCCCTTGGCGTTGGTTTCCCCCCTGCCGCCCAAGGAGTTGGAGCAGACCAGCTCCGCCGCCCGCCCCGTCCGGTGTGCCGGCGTCATCCGCCCCGGCCGCATCTCCACCAGCCGAACGGGGACACCCATCCTCGCGATGGCCATCGCCGCCTCCGAGCCGGCCAGCCCCGCCCCCACCACCAGAATCCGATCGCTCATCCGCCGTCCTTTTTTCCTGCTTTCCCGTGACAAAACAGCCTGGATCTTGACAGCTCCCCGCCGGGGATCTATCCCCTTCCCTCCCTTTTTCTTCAGACACCATTACAAGGAACGCCGATGTCCAGCTCCCCCCCCGTCTCCCAGGAGGCCGTTCTCCAAGCCCTCAGCAACATCCAGGACCCCGACCTGGGAAAAGACATCGTCAGCCTGGGCTTCGTCAAGGATCTCAGCATCGAGGGGAACAGGGTCTCCTTCACGATCGAGCTGACGACCCCCGCTTGCCCCGTCAAGGAGAGCTTTCGCGAGCAAGCCGAGTCCCTGGTGGGGGCCATCCCCGGGGTCGAGAGCGTCCAAGTGGAGATGAGCGCGAACGTGGCCGCCGCCAACCCCTTCGACAATCAAAACGCCGTCCAGGGGGTTAAAAACATCATCGCCGTTTCCTCCGGAAAAGGAGGCGTCGGCAAGTCCACGGTTGCCGTCAACCTGGCCTGCGCCCTGCACCAGCTCGGGGCCAAAGTCGGCATCCTCGACGCGGACGTGTACGGCCCGAACGTCCCCCTGATGATGGGCCTCCAGGGGAACCCCAAGATGGTGGAGAAAAAGATCATCCCCCTCAACGCCAGGGGCATCCAGGTCATGTCCATGGCCTTCCTCGTCGCCGAGGACCAGCCCGTCATCTGGCGTGGCCCCATGCTCCACAGCGCGATGCGGCAGTTCCTGCACGAGGTCCTCTGGGGGGACCTCGACTACCTGATCGTGGACCTCCCCCCGGGCACGGGCGACGCCCAACTCTCCCTCGCCCAGCACACCCACCTGATGGGCGCGGTCATCGTCACGACTCCTCAGGAGGTCAGCGTCCTGGATGTCCGCAAGGCCATCGGCATGTTCCAGCAGGTCAGCGTCCCCGTCCTCGGCATCGTCGAGAACATGGCGGGCCTGGTGCTGCGGGGATCCTATGAGGGGAATCTTTCCAAGCTGTGCGCGGACGGTCCTGAGGGTAAGGTTGAGGCCCAGTTGTCCGATGGGCGTTTCGAGCTTCATCTGGATCTCTTTGGGAAGGGTGGAGGAGACAAGATCGCCGAAGCCTACGATCTCCCCATCCTCGGCCGCGTCCCTCTGGACCCGGCCCTCCGCGCGGGGGGGGACCAGGGGAGCCCGGTGACCCTTGACCAGCCGGACAGCCCAGTCGCCCAAAAGTTCATCGAAGTGGCCGGAGCCCTGGCCGCCAAGGTGAGCACGGCGAACCTCGCTTCCAGCTAGGCCGGCCAAGGCCGGGAGGATGGAGCAGGCCACGGCTTGGGCCTGCTCCTCGGCTGTTCAAGGAATCCAGAGACAAGGAGAGACTATGTCCACGATCGCACTCATCCTGAGCCTTGCCTTCCTCCCCTCCCTTCTCCCGCTCCGGCAGGAGCAGGCCAAGGCCCCCCAGGTCCGACCCGACCGGGCGAGGCTCGAGCGCTTCCATCGCATGATCACCTCCAGCGTGCGCCTCGCAGGAACCGAGGGCGATCTGAAATCGGCCGACCAGGTCAAAGAGGTCTTTCTCGCCGCCGGGCTCGAGGTCGAAGAACAGGAGTACCTCGTCTACCTCTCCCGCCCAAAAAAGGCGAGCCTCAGCCTCCTGGGTCCCAAACCCCGCCCCCTGCCCCTCGGAGAAAAAGGCTTCGAGTGGGACAGCGCCTCCTACAAGAGCACGGAGGTCCTCCCCCACCTTGCCTACACGCCTTCCTGCGACCTGGAGGAAAGGGTCGTCTACGCCAACTACGGCCTCCCGGAGGACTACGAGTACCTGAAGACCCAGGGCGTGGACGTCCGGGGGCGCATCGTCCTGGTGCGCTACGGGAAGTCCTTCCGCGGGGTCAAGGTCCAACTCGCCGAAGAGAACGGCGCCAGAGCCATCCTGATCTACTCGGACCCGGCGGACGACGGCTTCGCCAAGGGCGATCCCTATCCCAAGGGCAAGTTTCGGCCCAAGGACGGGATCCAGCGGGGAAGCCCCCTTTACATCTTCGAGTATCCAGGCGACCCCCTGACCCCGGGAGAGCCTTCGATCGAGGGCGTGCAGCGCATGAACCCCAAAGCTGCCAAGAGCCTGCCCAAGATCCCGGGACTCCCCATCTCCTGGGGCGCCGCCAAACCCATCCTCGCGGCCATGGGCGGTCCGGTCGCCCCCAGGACCTGGCGCGGCGCGCTCGAACTGACCTACCACCTCGGACCCAGCTCCGTCTCCGTCAGGATGAAGGTCGAGAACGTCCTCGAGCAGCGGACCATCCGCAACGTCATCGGCCTGCTCCCCGGCAAGTCCGGCAAAAAAGGCGACTTCGTCCTCGTGGGCAACCACCGGGACTCCTGGGTGGCAGGGGGCATCGATCCCGCCTCGGGGACGGCCTGCCTCCTGGAGGCCGCCACCCTCCTGGGAAAACTCCGGCGGGGCGGCTACGTCCCCGAACTGAGCATCCGCCTCGCCTCCTGGGACGGGGAGGAGTTCGGCTTGATCGGCTCGGTCGAATACGGCGAGCAGTTCCGCGACTTCCTGGGAGCCCACCTGCGGGCCTATCTCAACGTCGACGCGGCGGTCTCGGGTCCCAATCCCTCCCTCTCGGCGAGCCCCTCTCTCGCCGCCTTCGCGCAGAAGGTCTGGGGATCTGTGATCCACCCGGACACCGGCGAGCCCATCGCGAACAAGAAAAAGCTGAAGGCCGGCCCCATGGGGGGCGGCTCCGACTTCCAGGTTTTTTTGGATCATCTCGGCATCCCCTGCCTGGGGATGGGCATGGGAGGGGGACATGGGGTCTACCACTCGAGCTATGACTCCCATTGGTTCGTGAAAAACCGCATCGACCCGGGCTTTCGCTACCACGCGGCTGTGACCGAGGGCCTGCTCCGCTTGCTCCGTCCTTTGGCGGCCAATGCGCCCGGATGCTTTCGGCCCGCCCAGGGTTTCGCTGTGGCGATCACATGGCTGGAGAAACTCAAGCCTTCTTTGCTGCACCTCTCCCTGGACAAAAAGGAGTACGAGGATCTGCTCGCTCTCGGGAAGCGCGTCGAAACGCTCGCGAAAAAGGCCCAGCAGAGGCTCCCCCCCAAGGCTTCCGCCGACCTGGAAAAACTCTGGCTGGACCCCGAGGGGCTCTTTGGGCGACCTTGGTACCGCAACCTCCTGGTGGCCCCGGGGAGGCGCACAGGATACGCGGCCAAGATCCTCCCCGGCATCCAGGAGGCCATCGGCACGGGAGACCGAGGCAGGGTGCAACGCTCGGTCCAGAAGCTTCGTGTCCTCCTCCAACAGGCGGAAGAGGCCCTCCTAGGGTTGGCGAAGAAGGGGGGAACCCCACACAAAAAGTGAGTTCCCTGGACGCACAGCTCGGGGCGCCGGGAAGCGGCCCCGCCCAAACCGGCCCCAGCGGGAGGCAAGGCTTCCGCCGCCTTCTCCCCTACCTCGGAAGACACAAGAAACGGCTCATCCTTGGCCTCCTCCTGGTCCCCGTCTTCACCCTCGTCCAGCTCTCCATCCCTTGGGTCATTCGAGGCGCCCTCGGGACCCTCGAGGGGATCGGCAAGGGGGAGGTCGCCCTGGACCAGAGTTACTGGCTCGGGCTCGCCTTCAGCCTCATCGGCCTCTGGGCGGTCTACGGCATCGTCCGGCTCGTTTCCCGCTATCTGATCATCGGCCTCTCCCGCCAGATCGAAGAGGAAATGAAGGACGACCTCTTCGACCACCTCCTCCACCTCCCGGTCTCCTTTTTCGACAAGGCCCGCATCGGAGACCTGATCTCCCGGGCCAACCAGGACGTCGAACTACTGCGTTTCATGGCGGGACCGGCGCTCTTCTTCGGACTCACCATGATCATCATGGTCCCCCTGGCTTTTGGAGTCCTGGCCTATCTCTCCCTTCCGCTGGGCATCTTGACCGTGGCGCTCTACTCCCTCGTCGCCCTGGGGCTGATCCGGGTCTTCCCCAAACTGGCGGTCCTCTCCCGCAAGGTCCAGGACACACAGGGGGACGCCTCGGCGAGGGCCCAGGAGGATTTTTCGGGGATCCGGGTTTTGCAATCCTTCGCGCGGGAGGAGGCGAGCAAACAGGCCTACGCCAAGGTCGCAACAGACTGCCTCGAAGCCCAGGTGGCCATGGCCAAGACACGGGGTTTTCTGCACGCCCTCTTTATGAGCAGCGGCAGCCTGGGGCTCCTGGCCCTGGTCGGGGTCGCCCTCGTGGATCCCCTGCCGCCGAGCGACCTCTTTCCGGCCATGCTCTACATCCTCCAGCTCTCCTGGCCGTTGATGATCATCGGCTGGATCCTCCAGACCTGGCACCGTGCAAAAGCGGCCGCCGACCGACTCGACGAGGTCTTCGAGGTTCCCTTGGAGGAGTCCCTCCCCCTAGGGAGCGCCCCCGAACCTGATTTTCGACGGCATCCCGCGATCTGCGCGGACCACCTGAGCTTCCGCTACGAAGAGAACGCCCCCCTCGCCCTCAAGGACCTGGACTTCTGCCTTCCGACCGGGGGAACCTTGGGCCTCGTAGGGCCGATCGGCGCGGGGAAAACCACCTTCATCTCCCTGCTGACCCGTCTCTATGACCCTCCCCGGGGCATGCTCTTCGTGGGCGGGGTGGATGTCAGGGACCTGCCCCTCAAGACCCTGAGAAGCCTGGTCTCCCTGGCGCCCCAGGATCCCTTCTTGTTCAGCGACACGCTCAAGAACAACATCCTCTTCGCGGAGGAAGCGCAATTGTCCACCAGAGGGGGAGACAAGAACCCCCTCCCCGACGGCCAACGGATCGACCACCTCCTCGAGGAGTCCCGCCTGGGTCGGGACCTGGAGGCTTTTCCGGGGGGGCTGGACCAGGTCATCGGAGAGAGGGGCGTCACCCTTTCGGGCGGCCAGAAGCAGCGCACCTCCCTCGCGCGCGCCCTCGCTCCGAGGCGCCCCATCCTGGTCCTGGACGACACTCTTTCCGCGGTCGACCACGAGACCGAAAAGCACATTCTCGAGAGCCTCAACCAGCGGGACCAGGCCCAGACCCGGATCTTCGTCGCCCATCGCCTCGAAGCCGTGCGCGGGGCCGACCTCATCCTGGTCCTGGACAAGGGAGAGGTCATCGAGCAAGGCACCCACGAAGAACTGCTCGCCCAGAACGGCTGGTACGCCCGGACCTGGCGGCAACAGCAGGAGGAGGCAGAAGCATGAGTCTGGACTTTGAACAGGAAGAGGAAGAGAAACTCTCCCTCAAGCTGAGTCGGGACCACGCGAAGCGCCTCTGGGGATATCTCAGGCCGCACCTCCGGCTCTTCGTGCTCGCCGTCCTCACTCTCCTGGTCCTCTTCGGTCTCGAACTCCTGGGGCCCTGGATCCTCCGGAAGGCCATCGACGGACCTCTGCGCAAGGCCTTCGAGATGGGTTACGCGGAGATTCCCGCCCTCATGCCCTGGCTGCTGGCTTTCATCGGGGTCAGCGCGCTGCGCTTCCTCGGCAACACCCTCGAGATTTGGATGGCCTCCCTGGCGGGCCAGCGGGTCGTAAGGGATCTTCGGGTGGAACTCTTCGGCCACATCCTCAACCTCTCCCCCGACTACTTCGACCGGACCGCCACAGGCCGTCTGGTCACCAGGATCAGCTCCGACTGCGAGAACCTCAGCGAACTCTTCACTACCGGGGTCATCGTCACCATCGTGGATGTCCTCAAGATCCTGGGCTTCTTCGCGGCCTGCCTCTACCTCAGCCCCAGGCTCACGATCATCATTCTGGCCGCGGGACCGGTCTTCCTGGTGGCCTCGGTCTGGTTCCAGAACCGTGCCAAGCTCCAGTACCGCAAGGTCCGCGGCCTGATGTCCCGGCAGACGGCCTGGTTCGCCGAAGCCGTCCAGGGGATCCGGATCGCCAAGATCTTCGGCCAAGAGGACTTCGTCCTGGGCAAGTACAAGGACCTCACAGCCCGGACCAAGCGGTCCTGGTTCAAGACCATCCTCCTCTTCGGGACCTTCTTCTCCTTCGTCGATTTCGCGGCTGGGAGCATGCAGGCAGGCATCCTCTGGTCGGCGGGGCCGGAGTTGGACGAGGGAGCCCTGGCCTGGGGGGCCTTCATCCAGTTCTGGCTCTATTTTGGTTACATGCTCCAGCCAGTTCGCTCCCTGGGGGAAAAATACAACGTCATCCAGTCCGCCTTCGCCTCGGCCGAGCGCATCTTCCACATCCTGGACGAGAAACCTTCGCTGCCTGAGCCGGCCAACCCCCTCCCCATCCCCAAGGACAAGAGCGACATCCGCTTCGAACATGTCTCCTTCTCCTACAAGGAGGGGGTCCCCGTTCTCCGGGATCTGAGTTTCCACATCCCGAGCGGGGCGCGTTACGCGGTCGTGGGCCCGACCGGCGCGGGCAAGACGACCCTCATCCAACTCATCGCGAGGTTCCGGGACCCCACCGAGGGGCGCATCCTCATCGGAGGCCAGGACATCCGTCGACTCGACCTCCGGGCCCACCGCAGAAGGATCGGCATCGTCCTCCAGGACGTTTTTCTCTTCGCCAGCAACATCCTCGAGAACGTGCGGCTCTGGGACGAGTCCATCTCGGAGGAAGCCGTGGTCGAGGCCCTCCAGGCCGTGCAGGCCTACGACCTGGTGGAGCGGGCGGGAGGACTCTACGCCCCCGTCAACGAGCGAGGGATCACTCTCTCACAGGGGGAGCGGCAGCTTCTGGCCTTCGCCCGCGCCCTGGTCCACGACCCCCAAATCCTGATTCTCGATGAGGCCACCGCCAACATCGACTCCCAGACCGAGCGCAGGATCCAGGCGGCTATGGAGCGCGTCATGCGTGGGCGCACCACGGTCATCATCGCCCACCGCCTCTCCACGATTCGGGAGGCGGATTGCATCCTGGTCCTGGAGCATGGGCGGCTCGTGGAAAGGGGCACCCACGAACAACTCATGGAGAGGCAGGGACTCTACGCCCAACTCACTGAAGCGGGAGCCTGACTCCGGATCCCGGTCCTGCCCCGATGTTCGCCACCCTTAGTTCTCGAAACGCAGGACGTGGAAAGCCTTCTTGATCCAGGGTTTCGCCTTCTTGTAGTCGTCGTAAAGGAAAACCACGTAGGCGTCGGCCTTGTCGTTGGCATGGAGGGCGAGGACGAACAGGCCCTTCTTCCTGGTGTAATCGGGGTTGGGAACCTCTGCCGCCGCTGAGGCCCAATCCGCGCGGAAGGAAGCCAGAGCCTCCTTGGCGAACTGCTTCTTGGCCTCCACCCCATGGCCCGAGATCCGCTGCAGGATGGTCTGGTACATCATCGAGAAGATGTGGTTGGGCTCGGGGGCCGCGGAATGGGGGTCCCTGTATTCGATTCGGATCTGCTTGAGTGGGCGCAGGGAGAGCCGAACCTCCAAACCAGAAGCCCTGTGATAGAGACTCCACTCATAGGGGAGCAGCTCGTTGCTCCGAGGCGCGACCTCCTCGAAACCTTGGGGAAGAGTGTAGACCATGCGGGAGGCGGTGAGGAGTTTCTCGAAAGCCACCCTCGTCTGTTTGGAGGGGGGAACCAGGGGTGGGTTGCCTTCTTCGGCTCGGACATCGCAACTCCCCAAAGCCAGCATCAAAGCCAGCGAGAAACTCCCCAAACAGGGAATCCCGCGATCTCCCTCTCTCATTTCCCCCCCTTCTTCTCCACCTCTCCGGCCTTCCAGGCAGCAATCGCTTTTTTGGCCATCTCTTGCTGTTTTGGGTCCTTTGTCAGTTCGGCGTATTTCTTCATATCGGCGATCGCATCGCTCCGACGACCGAGAGCCCAATAGACAAAAGCCCGGGTCCCATAGGTTTTGGCGATCTCTGGTTCAGCCTTCTCACAAAGATTGTATTCCTTTAAGGCTTCGGCAAAGGCCTTCTTGCCCGCGAGCATCCTGGCCTTGAGAAAATGGGCGGGATAGAAGAGGGGCTCGAGGGAAATGGCCTTGTCCAAGTCCTTCATTCCGGAGTCATAGCGTCCGAATTTAAAATACAAAAAAGCCCGATTGACAAGGAAGCGGGGATCATTGGGGCTCAGCGAGACAGCTTTCTCCCGGTCCGCGAGGGCCTTTGTGAACTCCTTCCGTTCCACCAGGATGGAGGCACGAGCATCATAGAATTCCGGGCGATCGGGATACTTTTCGATTCCCATCGCCAGGTGCAGCAAAGCATCGTCGAACTTCTTGGCGTTGAAATACCGCATCGCGATTTCGAAGAGCGTCTCGGCCGACAAAGCCCCATGCACCGAAGGGTCCCCCACCTCCGGGTGCTTTGCCTGCGCCTTCTTTTCGGTGCCTTTTTGAGCCGTCGGCCTGGATCGGGCACCCGAGGTCTTGGCCTGGGCGGCCCCGGGTCCCTGGCCGCAGGAACCCAGCGCAAGGAGGAGTGGAAGGAAAAGGAGCTGCTTCATAGGATCCAGCATATCCCCGAGAACCGAGGAGAAGAGATAAAAGGGGAGCCGGACAGGGGCTTCGATGTGCCGCCATCCGGCTCTCTTTTTTGCCCGGAATCACCAGGTTCCGGGCAAGCAATCATTTACCAGCCTTTTTCTTTTCGAAGTAGGCCTTGAGCACATTGTTCATGAGTTCGATGTGCTGTTCATCGGTGAGCTGACCGGGAGTGGAGACTTTGCCCCAGAGTTCCTCGTTGGTCATCTCACGGTGGCAACCCATACAAAGTCCCGTCCTCTTCATCCCCTTCCGCATCTTCTCGGTCAGTGCGCGAGAGAGGGGCCAGTGGGTTCCGACGGTCTGCACCTGGTTCCCATCCTTGTCAATAATGGTGGAAAGGTCGAAGGTCAGGCCGGGGACCTTCTGGATCTGGATCGAGTACTTCTTGGGAATCGGTTTCCCAGTCTTTTGATCGATCAGATCTTCGACGATCTCCTCGGCATAGCGATGCTGGAAGACCCCGCCCGAGATCCCATACCCCATGGCCTTGGGATTGTTGTGGCAGCTTTCGCAGGTTCTGGCCTTCCGCTGGGCGGAGTGGGGCTGGACGGGAGCCATGTCGATCCCGAGAGGAACCCGGCTCTGTCCCAGCTCCCTGGCTTCGTCTTCGGACCGGGCGATCTGGTTGTGGGTCCTCGTCTTTCCGTCCCTGCCGATCACGGTGACAATCACCTGGCAGCCGGGCATGAGAGGCGTCACACGACCCTCGCCATTGATCCCGAGCACAGGCTCCTCCCAGCGCAGGTAGGAGCGGGTTTCGAAGCACTTGCCGGGGCTCTTGATCCCCGGAGTCCCCAAGGAGGACTCAGCCGTCTGTCCATTGGAGAAGCGCTTGCTTCCCGAGGCGATCCAGTCCACGTCGCTGTAAGGCTTGCCGCTGGGGTCCTTGCCATAGTTGACCGCCACATGGCAGCCGTAGCACTGGGGAACCCAGGAGGAATGGCAAGCATAGCATTCGAGGCTCTCGTTGTGCTTTTTGACCTTGGACATGGCCACCTTGGCGTCCGGGCTCTTCCAGCTGTTGTCCAGGTTGATCTGCTTGAGGACCGGGACCTCGAAGTCGTTCCCGGTGGCCGAGTGGAGGATGACCTTGTTGCCATCTTTGACCACATTCCCAAAGGGGTTGCCGCGTGCCGTAAGCAGGTAGCCGTCCTTCTTGTCATATTTGGTGGCAAAAGCGACGGTCTCGGGGAGAGCTTCGTCCGCGAGCCCCCTGCCCTTGGTCCCGATGTCCTTTTGGAACTCCTCGCCATAGCCCACGGGCAATTCCCAGGGGAACTTGTCAGGGGTGCCATGGCAGTCCTGGCATTCGATCTCCACCTGCGCGAGGGTGGTCCCGAAGATGTTTCCATCCCCGTGCATGTCGATCGTGGTGTGGCAGTCCTGGCAGAGCATCCCCCCCTTGGGATTGCCCGGTCGGCTCTGGATCTGGTGATGCAGATCGTCCGAGATGAACAGATACTTCTTGGTGTGGAGCTTGGGCTGTTTCTTGCCCTGGGGGGAGAAGGGGCTCCCATAGGGGAACTCCATCAGACCCTGGTAGGTCACACCGATGCGCTTGCCACGGTTGTGACAAGAGTTGCAGGTCTCCACGGGGATCCCGTTCCCCGCCTGCCTTGTTCCATGGAGGCGATGGGTCAGGAGATGCCCGGGCTCGTCCTTTTTGATCGTGGGGTCCTTGCCCTCGTAGAAACCGTTGTTGCTGTAGAGCATGTGGCAGGCCGAGCAGCCCATCCCGCGGTAGTCCCCGCGTTTTTCCCGTCCCCTGACAGCGACGTGGCATCTCTGGCACTGCTGCCTCTGGTAGGTGAACCCGGCAAGTTTCGGATCCTTCTCGATTTCTTCCACGCTGGGCTGGGGCACCTGCTTGAGTTCCGTGGGGAACTGGTCGGGATGGTCCGCGATCATCCTGGCCATATAAGCCTTGTAGGTGTCGGTCCCTACGATGGGTTCTCTGCCATCCTCGTCCTTGATGTCGTAGTTGCCCCAGGGAACTTTGTGGTTCTGCACCTCGGGAATCCCCCAGGTATGGAGGTTGCCCTGGATCTTGCCGGCTTCGGTGTTCATCAGGGCTTTGGACAGGCGCGCGACATAGCCTGGGTGGCACTGTCCACAGGTGTTGTTGGCGATCCAGATGCTTCCTGGGTCGGGATAGAACTCCTTGGGACCAGCGGGGGACATGTTTTTGGGAACTCCCTTGTGAGCCTCTTCGGCCGTCGTCGCCTTGGGATTTCCCCCGTGGCAGACCACGCAACCCGCGGGGTCGCCGTAGACGGCTCCCATCCCCTCGATCTGGGTCATCATCAGGCTTCCCTTCTCGCGAATCGAGGCCAGCCCCTCGTGGCAGCTGAGACAACCCTTTTCCTCGGCGAGGGCCTTGGTGGTTGTCCTGAGGTTAGCGGCGGGACTGGAGTTGTTCCCCGTCCCGGAAGTGTTCCCTCCAAGGGAGGGCATGGTTGCGTTTGCAGGGTTGTGATAGGGCTTGGCAGCCTTGCTTTTTCCCGCTCCGGCCTTGTCCTCTTTCCCGCAGGCGGGAAGGAGGACGAGGCTCATCAGGGCGGCAAAGGTTGACATGCCTATCAAGAGCTTGCGACCTCGATTCAGCATTTTGGAACCACCTTATGTTTGGAGTAGAGATCCTCAGAATTTGAAGGTGAAGTCCGCGCGGAAACGCCAGCGCAGATCATCGTTGGCCGAGGTGGACCCGTCTTCGAGAGAGACCGCGCTGCCCCAGAGATGCATCCCCAGGTTCTTCATGAGGCCTTTCTTCCAACCGAAGACATGGCCCGTGAAATTGGTCGCCAGGAGGAAATCGTCCTGAACCAGGGGGGAGTAGACAGAGTCCTGCCCGACCACCATGTACTGGTAGTAGAACTTGCCAAGAGGCTTTTTGGGGGAGCCATAGGCAATGCCCAGGGCCCAGCCGGTGTCGTCCACCGAATCCGCGGCGTCGGTGTTCAGGAAGAACTCGAGCCCCACGGTGAGAGGGTTCTCCATCCCGGTGTAGGTGAAGGAGAAGATGGGGTGGATCAGGGTGAACCTGGAGCTGAAGTCGTTGGGAGTCCCGCCGGTTGTGGCGTTGCCCCGGTTGGCGGAGACAAGCGCGGTGCTTCCGTCAGGGGACTGGTCCCCGAAGTAATAGAAGGCCAGGGAGGCCGCACCCTTCATCTCGTCGTTGAATTGGAGATCGGCAGCAGCTTCGGCAAAGAATGCCGTGGCATCTTCGGCGCCGGACTGCTCGAGGACCATGTATTCCCCCGCGATGAAGCGGTAGTTGGTGATCACCGAATCCTCGACCTTGCCGGAATACACGCCCGCAATCCCCTCCGGGTTCAGGTCGGCGTCGAAGACCAACTCCCCATAGACCGGGTTCCTCTTGGCGGGATGCCCGAACTTGCCGGCGACCAGGGTAAACCCTTTGACCTGTTCAGGAGAATAGGTGACGTAGAGGCGGGAAAGGTTGAATTCGAAGTTGTTGAAGCCTCCCCCGAGATCCTGGTAGGGGCTGGTCGGGGTATTGGGGTTTCCCGTCCGGACCCGGGCATGCAGCCCGATCTGCTCATTGAACTCGTGGTCCAGGTTCAAACGAAACCGCATCCGCTGACGATGGCGATCTCTCTGGCCGGGGACCTTGAAGTTGGATTCCCAGCGGAGCCGAAGATCGCCGGAGAACTTGAGGGGGGACTTCGTCTCTTCCTTGGGAGCCTTGGCCTGTCCCATGGCCTGGCCGCCAAGACCGAGCATTGCAACAACCAAGCCCCACTGGGACCATCGAGAAAAGGTGGTGTAGTTCATGCCATCCTCCACAAAAAATGTTGGCAAGAGATCCGGGGCCCCTCAAAAACCGGAAGCGCCCAGCAAAGACAACAAGTCGAACAATAGAACCGTGGGATCCTAACCAAGCTGAGACCCCGTCCCGAATGCCAAGATCTTTCGCAGCTAGGGCCTTTTGTCGCAGCTCTCCAGGGGACCCACCCTTCCAAGGACCCTTGTCATGGGGATCACAGGAAACGCAACCGGGGTCCCCCCTCGGGATCCACGATGCGCGCTTCCCCCTCCAGCCGCTCCAAAAAATCGAGGGTGAAGAGTGCTGTGAGTCCCCAGAGCGGGTGACCCTGGTGATGGAAAAAGGGCATGCGCCGCTGGAAGGGAGGCGGCGGGAGCGTTTTCCACACCCAGTTTCCAGGCTCCCGAAGAGAAGAGATGGGGATCTCCAACAGGGCGGCAACCTCTGCCGGGTCCAAAACAGGCTCGAACCTGGATGGATCCACCCGCCCGACGAGAACATGCACCCAAAAATCGGCAATACTCCTCATGGGAGAGAGGGCACCGAGAACACGGACCGTTTCGGGCAAAATGCCCACCTCCTCCTGGGCTTCCCTCAGGGCGCAGGTCAAGGGATCCTCCCCCGCTTCCCGGGCACCCCCTGGAAAACTGACTTCCCCGCTGTGCGTGCGCAAACTGGGCTGCCGAAGCGTGTAAAGGAGGACATCCCCCTCCTCTCGGCGGAGAATCGGGGCCAGGACCGCCGCCTCCCGCAGTCCGGGACGGCCTCCCCACTCTCTCGGCAGTTCCGAAAGCCGCCGTTGGAATCTCTCGTCATCCACAAACACGGAGCGGAGGATACCCCGGACATTGCGGAAAAGAGGACATGCAGGCATAGTGTTGGGCCTTTTTTTCCACTCTCCCTCGGCCGAAGAGGGAGAAGAGAAGGCGCCAGGTCCCTCGATTCATGGCTCCGGGCAAGGAAAGTAAACGGTTATGGCCGAACAAAAGATCCGAAATCTGGCGATCATCGCCCACGTCGATCACGGGAAAACAACCCTCGTGGACGGCATGCTTGCCCAGGCGGGCGCCTTCCGCGCCAACCAGAAGGTCGAGGAGTGTTTCCTCGACTCCAACGACCTGGAGCGGGAGCGGGGGATCACCATCCTCGCCAAAAACACCGTCATCGACTGGGAAGGAACCAAGATCAACCTCATCGACACCCCGGGGCACGCCGACTTCGGGGGCGAGGTCGAGCGGGTCCTCTCCATGGCGGACGGGGTCCTCCTCCTGGTGGACGCCTTCGAGGGCCCGATGCCCCAGACCCGTTTCGTCCTCTCCAAGGCCTTCGAGAACCATCTCGTTCCGATTGTCCTGGTCAACAAGATGGATCGGCCCGAGGCCCGCCCTGCCGAGGTCCTGAACGAAGTCTACGACCTCTTCATCGACCTGGACGCCGACGAGGAAGCCCTCGAATTCCCCGTCCTCTACGCTTCGGGCCGGGACGCATGGGCGAGCACAAGCCCCGATGAGCCGGGGACCGATCTGAGTCCTCTCTTCCGGGCCATTCTGGACAAGATCCCCGCCCCCAGCGACGATCCCGAAGGGCCGCTCCAGTTCCGGGTCTCCACTCTCGACCACTCGGACTTCGTCGGGCGCATCGCCGTCGGGCGGGTCCACCGCGGCAAGGTCCGCCGCCAGGCGCGGGTCATGCACGTCAGTCGCGACGGCAGCAGAAAAGAGGTGCAGATCCGGGGGGTCTACCATTTCGTGGGCCTCCGCCGGGAGGAATGCGAGGAGGTGGCCGCAGGGGACATCTGCGCCATCTACGGCATCGAGGACCTGGACATCGGCGACTCCCTGACCGACCTCGAGGTCGTGGAGCCGCTGGAGCCCATCGCCATCGACGAGCCCACGATCTCCATGCTCTTTCGCGTCAACGATTCCCCCTTCGCGGGGAGGGAGGGCAAGTTCGTGACCTCGCGGCAGGTCAAGGACCGCCTCTTCAAGGAACTGCGCAGCAATGTGGCCATGCGCATCGAGCCCGGTCCCAGCAACGACGCCTTCATCGTCAAGGGCCGCGGCGTCATGCACCTCGGCATCCTCTGCGAGAACATGCGCCGGGAAGGCTTCGAGTTCTCCGTCGGCAAGCCCAAGGTCATCCTTCGGGAGATCGAAGGCAAGAAACATGAGCCCATGGAGCTTCTCGTCGTCAACACCCCCGAGGAAACGGTCGGCAAAATCATCGAATTCCTGGGTCAGCGCAAGGGGGAGCTGGTCACGATGACGCCCAAGGGAGAGTACACCCACCTCGAATTCCGCATCCCGGCCCGGGGCCTGATCGGCGCCAGGACCCGCATGCTCAACCTCACCCAGGGCCGGGCCATCATCCACCACAGCTTTTTGGAGTACGGGGAATACAAAGGGGAACTCCCGACCCGGACCAACGGGGTCATGGTCTCCTCCGACAACGGCGTCGCCACCCCTTATTCCCTCGACAACCTGCGGGACCGGGGCATCTTTTTCACTCCCCCCCAGACGGCCATCTACGAGGGAATGATCGTAGGCGAGCACTGCAAAGACAACGACATCCTCGTCAACCTCTGCCGCGAGAAGAAGATGACCAACATCCGCTCCTCCACCAAGGAAGCGACGACCAAGATGATCCCCGCCCACGTCCTCACCCTCGAGGAGGCCCTGGAGTACATCGACGACGACGAATTCGTCGAACTCACCCCCAAATCCATCCGCCTCCGCAAGATCCACCTCAAAGAAAAGGACCGCAAGAAGGTCGCCCGCCAGGCGGCCAAGCTCTAGGTATGGATCAGCGGCCGAGGGCTTTGCGGGCGCGGGCCCGCAGGCTCGGGGGGAATCGTTCGCCCTCGGCCAAAATCCCCAGTTCCTGCATGGCGCGGAGCTTCTGACCGCGGTTGAAGTAAGCACCGGCGAGATTCCAGCGGAGCTGCGCCTCGGTGTCGGGCTGGAGGATTTTGGCCCGGAGCCCCTTTTCCCCGGCCTGGATCCCCTTGGCCCACTGCCTTTGTTGCAGGTAGTAGGCTGCGAGCTGACTCCAGCTGTCCGCGAAATCGGGCCAGAGGCGCGTGGCCTGGAGGAGAAGCTCCTCCTCGCGCTTCTTTTCGCCTTCGTTCCCGAGGATCGCCGCGAGGCGAAGGTGGAGGAGGACGGATTTGGGATGGGTCCTGAGATCGTGGCTGAACAGCCGCTTTTCGGAGCGCCAGGCGAGGCTGCGCTGGACATCCACGATCCCGCTGTCCAGAGCCCAGAAGCCGAGGGCGAGGAGGAGGCCGACCTTGAACTTGGGTTTGAGGCCGGGGATTTGGGCGAGGGCGGCGATGGCCAGGGAGAGGCCCAGGACGGGGGTGAACCAGAGGCGGTCGGCGAAGACGGTGCCGATCGGGAAGAAGAGGTTGGAGAGGGGGAGGCTGAAAAGCAGGTAGACCAGGGTTCCCCGCCCCAGGTTGGGGAGACGGCGGCCCAGCCGGAGCCCCGCGAAGAGGAGGCCGAGAACCAGATAACCCACCAGCGCCAAGGGCGCAAAGAGCGACGAAAGAACAGGGAAAACCCAGGGTCCGTAGTCGCAGGAGAGATCGAAGGGGAAGAGACTCAGCCTGAAGCTGTGGGCGTAAACCCAGGCGGCGCTGGGCAAGCGCTGAGAAAAGGGGAGACCAGCGAAGGGATTGGCCTGTGGGAGGATGGGGACCGCTCCCAGGCCCTCGGCTCCGGAACGAAGGAGGAAATAGGGGAGGAGGACCCCCGCGAGAAGACCGAGGAGGGGGGCAGCCCTGGCCCGGAGCAAAGCCGGCCACTCTCGAAGCGGCTTCAGAGGGAGGAGGCAGAGGAACAGCCAAGCCAGGCCCGACTCCTTGAAGGTCAGCGAAAGGAAGAGCGCCAGGGCCGCCCCGAGGAGGCGCAGCCAGCGGGCGCCCCCCGACGACCTCATGGAAGAGCGAAAGAGAAGCCATCCCAAGGCCCCGGTCACGAAAGCCCCCAGCTCGGCCCTCCCCACCACAGCGGCCACCGCCTCGGTGTGCAGGGCGTGCACCCCAAAGAAAAGGGTCCCCAGCAGGGCGGGGAAGCGTCCCGCCACCCGGCGCAGCAGGCGATAAGCCAGATAAACCGCCAGCAGGTAGAGGAGGAGGTTGACGATGTGTTGGGCGCGGGCCTCGGCGACCTGATCCCCGCCCGGAGCGAGCAGGGCTCTGGTCAGCGCGAAGCTGAGGATGGTCGTCGGGCGGTAGAGCGGACTGCGCTCCCTCGTCCCCGCCCAGTAGTGGGCCCCGTAGTACCGCCCCAGGGGCTGCAGCTCCGCGACCAGGGGATTGGGCCGCCCACTGAGATGGCGCGAGGAAGCCACTGCCGCATCATCCAGGACGAAGCCCCCCTTGTAGACCGGGGAGAACACGACGAGGACCAGGCCCAGGATTCCGAACAGAAAAAGCCGCGCCTTCTCCCGCCCCATCAGCTCCCCTTGCGAGCCCTGGTCCAGGCCTGCTCTCTCAACTCAGGGAGCAGGTCCTCCACCTTCATCCCCCGGGCCTTGGCCTCGAAGCCCAGAAGGATGCGATGCCGCAGCGCGGGCAGCACAAATCGATCCACATCCTGCCGCGAGACATGGAACCGGCCCTGGACCAGGGCGGCCACCCGCGCAAGGGCAAGAATGGAGATCCCCGCCCGCGGCGAGGCTCCCAGCCGAATCGAAGGCTTCCCCCCCTGGGTCAGCGAGCAGAGCGCGGCCACGTAGCGCACCAGCTCCTCCGCCACCAGCACTTCCTGGGCCAAGTCTCCGAACTCCAGAACCGTCTCGGAATCCAACACAGCGGTCGGCAACTCCCGCTTGGGCGGCCCCACAACCAGGGCCCCGAGCACCTCTTCGTCGGGATAGGGAACCTCCAGGCAAAGGGCAAAGCGATCCAGCTGCGCCTCCGGCAAAGGATAGGTCCCCTCCATCTCCACCGGATTCTGGGTCCCGATCAGCGAAAAAGGCCGGGGCAAGGCCCGCGTCTTCCCAAAGGAGGTCACCTGCCCCTCTTCCATCGCCTCCAGGAGCGCCGACTGCGTCTTGGGAGTCGCCCGATTCAGCTCGTCCGCCAAAACCAGGTGGGCAAACACCGGCCCCACCCGAAAATCAAAAGCCATCCCCCCCTCGGGCCGCTCTTCCAGGATCTCCGTCCCGGTCACATCCGCCGGCATCAGGTCCGGCGTACACTGGATCCGCGAAAACCGGCAACCCAAACCCGCCGCCACCGCCTTGACCAAAAACGTCTTCCCAAGCCCCGGCAGCCCCTCGAGCAACACATGCCTCCCCCCCAAGATCGCGAAAAGCAAAGGCTCCACCAGACTCTCCCGCTGCCCAAGAAACGCCTTCCCCAGCACTTCCAGACAATCCCGGACCCGCTGGGCAAGCTCCCCCACCCTTCTTTCCAGCTCTATGTTGTACATTCCCGGTTTCATCAGGGGTTAGTTTTTCCTAACCTAAAATGGGGTAAGATAAATAGCCACATTTCCTAGAGTTTTCGTATTAGCCAAGCTACCCAATCCCAGTTAACAATCCTCTTTCAAACCTTCGTTGAAAAAAACAACAAGGGATCCCAACGCAGCTTACAATGTCAAAATAAAAAAACTGCAAGGTAAAATAGCTCTATTCCCCCTCAATTGGTTACGGCTCCTACGAATTCCCACTTCAAAGATCCGCCAACAAGGAACCTAACCTCTTGTATTCACGAAAATCAGTCATCAACCTGAATAAAAGAAAAACATTGGAAACTAGAATTTGGTCCTTTCCCTTGACATGGAAGGGAACCCGGACATTTTTACTGAAAAAGCTCCTTTTATATTTTCATCGAGATTTTTTTTGAAATAAACAAATTTTTCTATTGACAAGAGAGAGAGAGTTGGGGCAGATCTTTTAGGAAGGTTACCAAATGATCCTATCCCCTCAATTTGGCCTTTTTTACCTTTTCTTCCTCCCTTTTAGATCACAACTTATGCCGAATAGGAGGTATGGATTAATTTTTATCGCAAAAGGATACAACCATGAAACTTAAAGCCCTTTTCCTCACCCTCACAATCCTTTTCCTTGCAGGAATCGCCAATTCTCAAGTCAAAATAAACAACATTGCTGTAACAACAAATACAGGATCAATCGTTAATCCAAAACCAACGATTAATACGGATGTTGGAGCCACAGTAAACCTGAGAAATGATGGACCAGCAGCTGCAATCCTGACGATTCATGATATTGATTCAGGGAATATAGTTGCAGAGGTTTCCCTTCCAAATCCATCGAATTTTAATACAATTCATGGACTTGATAAGGGGGAATATATCATAAAAATCAGAGAGTCCTCAAAGCCAATTGAAGAAGCGAAAGAATGCGGCACCCTAGTAGTTCACTAGTTGCCTTTTCTTTTATTCTGGGGGTCAATTGCTGATTTCTATAACGCCCAAAGAAGGCGGTTCCTGTTCCCAATCAAAGGGGGCAATTGGCCCACTATTGCCCCTAATCTCTCTGAGAATAAGAGTACCGGGAAGCCTATTTATACCGGAGGGTCCAAAACCAAGAATCATTTTACAGCTGTTTTTTTAATGATTCAGGATTCTCCACCGATAAAACCTTATGTCTGCCCAAATACTACCTTGGGTTACAATAAAAGGCATCGAAAAACAAAAGCTGTGGGTCAAGGGAATTTGCCTCTATTTTCGGGCAAGCTTCCCTTGCCCTATCACAATGTTATTAAGTTGAACCTTTGTCATTGTACAAATTTTATATTATGATAATAAGGGTAGGAAAAAGTAATGAACATATGAAAAAGAAACGGCCATTTCTTTCCCTTTTTATCATTCTGGCATGTTTTGTGGGCTTCTTCTTTCTGCTTAAAATATTAAAGGAAATAAAAGAAAAGAACCCCCCAGAGTTCCTCCCTCCCTCTTTTACCAGGGTAAATGGAAGCAATGAAGGCAACTTTAGCTCAGAGAAAAAACGAAAACCAACCCAGAAGAATGGGAGAAGAAAACAAACAAGTAAAGCCAAAAAACAGAACCTAAAAGGACAGAATCAATGGAGGTTTTGGATTAATAATCTCTACGAAAAGGAGAAACTTGTAATTGGGTTTTACAGCATAGAAAACCAGGAACCACTCTTCTCGAAAGCAATCACTCCCAAGGGCCTATGGTTTGATAAAGGCAAAACTTACAGAATCCACTTAATGACTCCTGGGTATTCCTTTATTATTCAAGATAAAGTATCCAAAACCTTTACAATCTCAGAAACAAATTTTGCGGTCAGCATAATTCGGCATCCAACAATACAAGGTACAGTCTTAACGGAGGATCATCTCCCCGCTCCAAAAGTCATCGTCTATCCTGTAGATTCTAAGGGACGCCGTCTGGGTTGGTATGGAATATCAAACAAAGAAGGCCATTTTGTCCTCAAGTTGGAGAACTACCTCAATAAGGATAAAAAAGTCTTTTTAAAAGGTGTTTCAAATAAATCTTTTGCCCCTACTTTTGATAATAAAGAAATATCATGGGGAGATACTGGGGTCACTATTTTTGTAAAAACCTTATCCACCTTACAAGTTATCTTTCGAAATCCTGTCCCACTTGAATCACAAAAGAATCTCGGAGTTTCCCTTTCCGAGAACGTTTGTTTTCATCTTAGAAAACATTCTTTCCTGGAGAAAAAAAGCTTCATCCTCAAAGGCCTGTTCGAGGGAGAATACAAATTATCTATTCTAGACAATTCAAGGATGAAATATTTTGGCCCTGAAACCATCAAAATTCAAAAAGGGAAGAACTTTTTTCGGGCAAACTTAAAAGATCCGATTTGGCAAAAGGTTCCAATTGCTTTTCTGCCAAAAAAACTCAAACAAAAAGTCTTTTTTCGAATACATTTTCTTCAAAATGAACAAGCCCCTTTCTTGCGCCGGGTTCCTCTTTTTTCTCCTAATCTTTTTTCCGGCTGTAACGGGGTCTTGTGGGAAACACCACTGATTCATGAAAAACAACTCAGGATACCCATCTTGTTTCCCAATTTGAAAAAATGGCTTCTTATTGGAACAAAAGAAATTTTATTATCATCAATACCTTTTCAATCTCATATTTCATTTCCTCCAACCCCTCCGAAAATTCCGAAAAACACATTAGTCATTAATCTTCATGAAGCAGACGATCTCTTTCGAAACGCTCCTTCCATTTCCCGTCTCGGTATAATTCGTTTTTCCTTACATGGAAAAGGGCCTTTTCATCATTGGCCAGCTTTCGGGAAGCACCAAAAGATCCATAAAAAAAGGTTTAGCCTTCGTGGAGTTCAAAGTGGTCCTTATACCCTTTCCTTTTCCCTTCCCTGGATTTCTCAACCCCTTTATCATCGAAAAATTCAGATCCTCCCCGGCCAGAAAACAACTTTGAATATCTCCTTAAAAAGTGATTTGAAACTTGGATCTATTCATTTCACACCCCCTAAGCCATTTCATCCAAATGACTTCCTGGTCACCAAAGTTGGTGAGAAAAGGAGACTCCTTTCATTTGTAATCGGTAAGGCTCTTTATACGCCCCTATTGCAAGAAGGCAAATATTCTATTCAGCTAAAGAGGGAAGATTCAAAAGATCTCAAATACCAACGGATTATTCACCTTCTTCCTGGTCAAACATGGAAAGGGAAATAGTTCCGTCTCGTTGTATCGATAAACCTCTTTTTCTCAAAGGATTTCTGCACCCCGCCCTTTGCCTCATCTATAAATCCCCAAAACAATTTGGACATACAACCCATTTGGGTTTTTCTCATAAAATTTAAGCTGGGCGTTCACCCAAAAAAACTTGGGGATATCCTTTTTCTTGATGAAGTCTTTGAGCCGGATTCTTGTTCTTTTCCTTGGCCCTCTGCTGCTTGGGGCTTGTGGGGCGGTGCTGCCTCCGCCCCGGGAGCGGGTTCGGGATCTTCCGACTCTTTCGCAGGGAGCGGCGCGGAAGAAGACGGCGGAGATGTTGGCCTATGGGAAGAAAATCCTGGACAAGCTCCCCAAAGAAGCGAGCAACGAGCGATTGGAACTGCTCGAGGAAGCGGAAACGGCCTTTTTGACGGCTCGGCACTACGCGCCGGAGAATCCTGAGGTGTACCTGGCCCTGGGGCGTCTCTACGAGGTCGATGGGCACCTGGAGGCCGCCCTGGAGAACTATCGAGAGGTCCTGGGCTTTTCAGCGCTGGATCCGAAGGCGCTGTATCACGCGGCGCGGCTCGCCACGAACATGGGAAGGGAGCGGGAGGCGGCCAAGTACTTGGTCGCCCTGCGGACCATTCCGGAGATGAAGCCCAGAATTCTGATCCTCGAGGCAAGGGTCTACCTGGTGTTGGCCCAGGCGAGAGACCAGGATCCACAATCACGGAAGACCTACCTCGAGAACGCACAACGGGCCTTCAGCGAGTTCCGGGAACTTCATCCCAAGGACGCCCGCGGACCCGGAGGGATCGCCCATTGCCTGGTTTTGAAAGCCTTGGAGAAAAAGGAGAAGGTCTCGCCAACCTTGCGCAAGCGGATCGACACGCTCTTCCTCGAAGCAGCCCGCCTCGCCCCCGAGGATCCCCTCCCCCGCTACAACCTCGGTCGCTTCCTCGAATCCCCGGTGGTGGCCGACTTCGAGGCCGCCGCGATCGCCTACCACTCGGCCCTCAGCAGGGACCCGGAACACCTCCCCAGCCTCCTCAATCTCGCCGCACTTGAACTCCAAGCGGGAAGGAAAAAGAAGGCCCGCCTCCTCTACCAGCGCGCTCTCCCCCTCATCCAGGATCCAAGCGAGCGCGACTGGGTCCTCAGCTTCCTCACCAAGGAACAGGACCCCGGCTAAGCCCCAAACATGGACACCTCCTTCCTCCCCTTCCTCCTCCTGGCCGACACCCTCGGCCTCCTCCTCGGGATCGCCCTCCTCCGGATCAAAGGAGACCCAAAAAAACCTCTGAAGGATTTCCTCCTCTGGATCGGATACGGCCTCCTCCTCGGTCTCTTCCAAGCCCTGGTCTTCCGCAGCCTTTTCCAGAGCCGTTTCGCCGTTTTTCGCGCATGGACCCACGACCTGAGCTGCGTCCTCCTCCCCCTCCTGGCCTGGCGCAGCCTCCTCTGGGTTCGCGCCTCCGTCCTCGGCACCCTGGGTCTCCTCCTCTTCCTCGGGGCCGAGGCAACCTACATCTACGCCAAGGAGGTCGCCCCCTTCGACCTCGAGGTGGTCCACCACCAGGTCCCTTGCCCAGGGCTCGACCACCGGGTCCGCGTCCTCGCCCTCGCCGACCTCCAATGCGAAGCCATCGGTCCCTATGAAAAGCGGGTCTTCGCCAAGATCCGGAGCCTTCGTCCCGACCTCATCCTCCTCCTCGGAGACTACCTCCAGGTCCAAGGCGAAACTTTCGCCCGCGAACGCCTCAACCTCCTCAAGGAACTGGCCAACCTCGCCCCAACTCTGGGCATCTACGCCCTCGAGGGAGATGCGGACGAGGCCGGACTCAGTCTGAAAGGAAGCGGCATCCCCATCCTTCGCGACCAGGCCCGGATCCTCCCCAAGGAACCCCAGCTGGCCCTCCTCGGCCTAAGGCGTTGGACCAGCCGCAAGCCCCTCACCGAATCCGACCTGGCTCCCCTTCGAGATTTCAAGGGCCAGATCCTGGTCCTCGGGCACGCCCCCGACTTCATGAACTCCTTGATCCGAGCCCAGCTCCAAAAAACCTGCCAGGCCCCCCTTCTCTGCCTCGCGGGCCATACCCACGGCGGCCAAATCCAGATCCCTGGCTTCGGGCCTCTCATCACCCTCAGTTCGGTTCCCCGGGACATCGCTGCGGGGGGCCTGTTCCAGCGGGGCACTGCAACGCTCATTGTCAGCCGCGGAGTCGGAGTCGAACGCGGTTACGCCCCCCGAGTGCGACTCTTCTGCCGACCCGAGCTGACTGTGGTCGACCTGCTCCCCAAAAAGAAGGGGTGAATACGAAGGGTTGCATCCCGGATCGCCGTGTTCCCTGGGCTCACATGCCCATGATGGAGACCCCGGCGTCCACGTACAGGATCTGGCCGGTAATGCCCGAGGCCTGGTCGGAGAGGAGAAAGCGGGCGGCCTTGCCGACGTCCTCGGTGGTAACGTTCCGGCGGAGCGGAGCGCGCTCGGCGACGATGTCGAGCATGGAGGTGAAACCACCGACTCCCGAGGCAGAGAGAGTGCGGATGGGACCCGCCGAGACCGCGTTGACCCGGATTCCCTTGGGTCCAAGATCGCTCGCCAGATAACGAACGCTGGATTCGAGCGCGGCCTTGGCGACCCCCATGACGTTGTAGTTGGGGACGACCTTCTCAGAGCCGTAGTAGGTGAGAGCGATGACCGAGCCATCCCGCCCCTCCATCAGCGGGGCGGCGTGACGGCAGAGGCGGATGAGGGAATAGGCGGAGACGTGCTGGGCCATCTCGTAGCCATCCCAGCTCGTGTCGACGAAGTTCCCGCCCAACTCCTCGCGCTTGGCGAAAGCCACCGAATGGACAAGATAATCCACCCCCCCGAACTCCTCTCGGACAGCGGCGAAGAAGGACTGGACCGCCTCCTCGTCCGTGACATCGCACTCCCGGCGCCAGGGGTCGCCCAGGTCGCCAGTAAGTTTGTCGAGGCTCTTGCCCATGCGCTCGTTTTGAAAGTTGAGGGCGAGGCGGACTCCCGCCTCCTTCAGCGCCTGAGCAATGCCGTAGGCGATGGAGCGGTGGTTCGCGATGCCGAAGACTGCGGCGACCTTGTCTTTCATTCCGCCATTCATACTGCTACCTCAATCCATGAAAAGGAGATTGTCCATCCGAGGGGTCCTGGGGAGTTCCAGCCCCGGGGTGGCAATGACCACCGGACCAGAATCCGGATCCTTCGGCAGGAGTCCGTGGGAGCCTCGCACAAGCGAGGGATCCGTCGGGATCACGTCGATCAAGTAACGAAAGCCCAGTTTCTTCTGGGCGACTCTCCGAAGGACCCTGAGGCTCGGAAAGAGGAGCTTGGGGTCCACGAAAAGCTCGGCGGGGTCATACCCAGGCTTGCGGTGGATGTCCACCGTGGGGGCAAAATCAGGGCGCCTGGCCTCGTCCAGCCAGTAGTTGTAGGCGAACCAGGTCCCCCGCTCAGCAAGGACCACCAGTTCCCCCGAGCGCGGATGGTCCAGGCCCGCCTCCCGCTTGCCCTCTTCGTCGAGCACCCTGCCCACGCCCTCGCAACCCTCGAGCGCCCTGCGGACCTGGCCCAGGTCCTGTTCCCTCCGGACATAGACATGGGCGACCTGGTGGTCCACGACGGCGAAGGCCAGGCTCTCCCCCGCGTCCAGCAGCTCGCCGTGCCGAGTCTCCTGCACCCGGAGGAACCCCCTCTCCCGCAGGAAACGGTTGAGGAACACAGGGCGTTCCACCCCCTCGATCCCATATTCGGAGAGGACCAGGACCTCGTAGCCCCGCGCCCGCGCCCGCTCGACCAGCCCCATGGCCACCCGGTCGATCTCGGCCACCGCTTCTCGGCTCCGGGGCGCCTCTGGCCCCAGGCGCTGGTGGTCGTAGTCCAGATGGGGAAGATAGACGAGGACAAGCTCCGGCCGCTCGGTCTCCAGGACATGGGCGGAGACCTCGGCGATCCACTCCGAGGAAGGGAGCCCCGCCTTGGGTCCCCAGAACTGGAAGAAGGGGAAAGGTCCGAAGCGCTGCTGTAAGGCAGCCGCCAGCTCAGGAGGCCTGCTATAGAGTTCGGGCACCTTGAGCCCATCGGCGAAGTACTGGGGCCGGGGCGTCACCGAGAGGGCAGCCGAACTGTACATATTGAACCACCAAAAGAGTTTGGCGCAGCGAAACTCGGGTTTGGACTGGAGCAAGAGGTCATAGATCTCCGGACTCTGGACCAGCGCGTTGGATTGCTTCCAGAAATGCACCTCCGAAAGCTCACGGTAGTACCAGCCATTGCCCACGATCCCGTGCTCCCTCGGCGGGCGCCCTGTCAGGATCGTGGCCTGGACCGGACAGGTGACCGCCGGCAGCAGGGTCTGAAGAGCTGCGTGCGAACCCTCCCCAGCCAGAGCCGACAGTCCCTTGGCCCGGTCCAGGTCGCCCAGCCGCAGCCCGACGATGTCCAGGACCAGGAGGGGTTTTTGGAGGGAAAAACGTGGCTTCATCGGGCGAAGCTCCCTTGGGAAGGTGGATTACTCCCCCCCACGCCGGGGAGGTGTCCGTCAAGGAATGTAACCGATTTCCGGACTGTCGAAAAATCCTACAGTCCTCCCCTAAAAGTGTCGAAGGTCGGGAAACTAGCCCAAAGGATTCATTGGGCTGGTGACCAGGCTCAAAGGGCCCATTCATCCACCGGAGGAATCCATGAACAAAATAATCCTAGCAAGTCTCTGCCTCGGCCTCATAGCCGCGCCCGGCCTGGCCCAGGGAGGCCCCCTGGGTGGTCCAAGGAAAGGCGTTTCCCAGCAAAGAGGGGCAAAACCGTCCAAGAAAAAGGCCAAGAAGGCCATCGTGCATTTCCTCAAAACCCATCCCAAGGCCCGGAAGTGGCTCAAGATGCGCCTCGATGCGGATGGCGATGGCAAGATCTCGAAGGAAGAGGCCCGGGGTTTGCCTGCCCTTCTCCGCAAGTTCCGTTCCCGTATAGACCAGAACGGCGATGGCAAACTCGAAGATTCCGAACTCGCAAACAGTAAGGAAAAGTTCGAGGAGCGCATAAAAGAGCACCGCGAGGCCCGGGACGAGCGCATGGAGAGGCGCAAAGAAAGAAGGGAGGAGCTCAAGGATCGCCTCGAACGCAACCGGGACGGCAGGTTTGGACGCAAGGCCAAGCGCTTTGCCAAACGCGTCAAGAGGGGGATTAAAAAACGCGTCGGCCGTAGGGCAGCCCGAAAGATCGGGCGCAAAGGACTCAAGGGCGCAAAGCGCATCCTCCGTGCCACAGATCCCACCCGAAGGAGCAGGATCGGACACAAGGCCAAGCGCTTTGCCAAACGTGTCAAGAAGGGGATTAAAAAACGCGTCGGCCGTAGGGCAGCCCGAAAGATCGGGCGCAAAGGACTCAAGGGCGCAAAGCGCATCCTCCGTGCCACAGATCCCACCCGAAGGAGCAGGATCGGACACAAAGCCAAGCGCTTTGCCAAACGTGTCAAGAAGGGGATTAAAAAACGCATCAAGAAACGCATGGACCGCAACGGTGACGGAAGGGTCGGCCCCCGGGAACGCCACCGTGCCCGTCGAGTCCGCCGGGAAGTCCGCCGCCACGGCCGGAAAAAGGCCCGTCGGGCCATCCGCAAGCACCGCTAGCAGATCGCGGAAACTCACGGGGTTCATGAATCCCGTGGGTGATGCCGATGGAAAGTGAGGCGGAGGATCATCCTTCGCCTCTTTTCTAATTCCTTATCCCGTATTGGCTTCCCCCCAATTATATTCAGAGCATGACGCCTCCTTCCCAAGATCCTTCACGCTTTCCACCCCCCTGGAACTACTTGATCCCCCTGGCGAGCAAGCTCACGATCTGGGGCCTCTTCCTCGGCGTCCTCTATCTCCTCCGCGACTTCCTCCCCCTCGTCTTCCTCACCTTCGTCTTTTCCTACATCGCCGAACACGGCGTCCGGGGGCTGGCCCATCGCCTTCGCTCCCGCAAGCTGAGGACCGCCATCGTCTTCTTCGCCCTCATCGGTTCCCTCGTCCTCCTCGGAGCCTTCCTCGGTCCAGAACTCAAGAACCAGGCCGCCGATTTTCTGAAGAGCGCTCCCGACTATCTCCAGGAAACCGACAAGTTCGTGGAACAGCAAACGGCCAAGACCAAGTGGCTCAAAGATTTCATGGGAGACCGCAAAGCCTCGGAACTGATCGGTGAGACCCTGGGGCTCCATCCAAGCCCCAAACACAAGAACCTCAACGAGAAGAGCCCCAGCGAAATCGGCCAACCCTCCCCCGCGGCCACGATCAAGACCATTCTGGGGGTTTTCAAAAACGCCCTGGGGATCGCAACCTATTTTGTTCTGGCGATCATGTTCGCCTTTCTCATCGTACGCGACCTCCCTCGGATCGAAGCAGGCGTCGCCTCGCTCAAGTACACCAAGGTGCAGATCTTCTACGACGAAGTCAGCAGCACGGTCTTTCGCTTCGGCCAGGTTCTCGGGCGTTTTCTGGAGGCCCAACTCGTCATCGCCATCATCAACACCGCCCTCACCAGCGTCGGGATGGTCCTCCTCGGAATGACCTCGGTCGCCTTTTTGGCAGGAGTGGTCTTCCTCTGCTCCTTCGTCCCCGTGGCTGGGGTGTTCATCTCCACGGTTCCCCTCTGCCTGGTGGCTCTCAAGGTTGGAGGCTTCAGCCTGGTTCTCTGGGTCATCGTCGTCGTCAGCCTGGTCCATCTGGTCGAGGCCTACGTCCTCAACCCCATGATCATGGGCCACCACCTCCACCTCAACCCGGTCCTCGTTCTCGCCGTCCTCATCGTAGGGCACGAACTCTTCGGAATCTGGGGCCTGCTCCTCAGCGTTCCAACCGTGACCTATCTCTTCGACGTCATCCAGGCCAGTCCCGACGACGAGCCACCTCCCCCTCGGGGCTCTTTGCCTCAGGAAGATTCCGCCCCTGCCTGATTGGGGCTGGCTTTCCTCCGGCCCTTCCCCTGGAATGAGGGAATGAGCGCAAAAATCATTGACGGCAAAGAGATCGCCCTTTCGATTCACCAAGAGGTCCGGACCGAAGCGGAGCAACTCCGCACCCAGGGGATCACGCCAGGTTTGGCGACGGTACTGGTAGGGGACGACCCGGCCTCCCGCAGCTACGTCAAAGCAAAACGCAAAGCCTGCGAAGAGGACGGGATCCAGTCCTTCCACTACCCCCTCCCCGCCGAGACCAGCCAGGCGGATCTGCTCACCCTGATCGCCGAACTGGGGGCGGACCCCAAGGTCCACGGAATCCTCGTCCAGCTTCCCCTCCCCTCCCATATCCAAGAGAACGCGGTCATCCAGGCCATCCCCCCCCACAAGGACGTAGACGGCTTCCATCCGGAAAACCTGGGGAGGCTGGGAATCAAGGGGGAGGAAGCCCTCTTCGCCCCCTGCACTCCGGCCGGAGTCCTGGAGCTGCTGAAGCGGGCGGAGGTGCAGGTCTCAGGCGCGCGGGCGGTCGTACTGGGACGGAGCAAAATCGTGGGACTCCCGGCGGCCCTGCTGCTCCTGCGAAACGACGCGACCGTCACGGTCTGCCACTCCCGAACCAAGGACCTCCCTGCAGTGACCCGCGAGGCGGATATCCTGATCGCGGCGATCGGGAGGGCCAACTTCGTCAACGGGGAGATGGTCAAGCCAGGAGCCGCGGTGATCGACGTAGGGGTGAACCGAGTCGAGGACGCGAGCCGCAAGCGGGGCTACCGACTGGTCGGGGACTGCGACTTCGAGGAGGTCTCCCAGGTTGCGGGTTGCCTGACCCCCGTACCCGGTGGGGTGGGCCCGATGACGATCGCCATGTTGATGAAGAACACGGTGCGCGCCGCCCGGGCCCAAGCAAGCAACTGAGCGGATCAGGACTTCTGCTCGGCGCCTACTCCTTGGCCCCCAGCTTCTTGGCCATCTCCAGAATGTCGAGAATGTTGTTGTCGAGGGTCGAGAGCACGATCCGCTCGAACTTGAGGTTCTTGGCGGCTTCGAGGGCGATGAGGTTGCCGGCGCCCGAGCCTTGGAGAGCTTTCTGCAGAAGCTGCTGCCCCCTGGCCTCGGCATTCTTGACCAGCAAGTGGGCCAGGGCGTTCTTCTGGGCGGCGTAGAGGTCGGCATCAGCCTTTTGCTCTGTAACGTATTTGTTCCCGTCCGCGGTCAGAGACTCGATCGCCTTCTCGTTGTCCGCGGTCAAGGAGCGTTTGTCCTTCTCCAGCTGGCTCTTGATCACGAGGACCTTGGCTTCGGTCTCGGCCTCGATCTTCTTGGTGTCTCCGGCGAACTTGGCCGCCTCCCTCTGGGCACGGTTGACCTCGACGTCCTGCTGGGCAAGGGCCTTGCCCTTGATCTGGTCCTCGTATGCCTTTTCGAAGGAGACGTCCCGAACCAGGATCTGGACCAGGTTGACATGCAAACCCGCCAGCCGCTCGGAAAGGACCTTGGCCGCTTCCTCGGCCTTGCTGGCGCGGAGGTTGGGGTTGTAGAAGTCCTCCGTAATCATGGCGCCGAAGACGGGACGAAGGGCGTCGATGGCCTCGTTGCGAACTTTGATCTTGTACGAGTCGCCGATGCCCAACTCCTTGCGGAGGATCCAGCACTCGCCTGGTTTGATCTGGTATTTCACGGTGACATCCATGGTCACGTTCGCGCCGTCAGCCGACTTGATCTGAAGGGCTCCCTCCTCGTCATGCTTGGTCATGGAGAGCGTCTGCACTGTGGTGTCGAAGAGCACCCAGGAATGCAAGGGACCGAGATCCAGGTGGTAACCGGGGGGAAAGTCCTTTTGGATCAGGCCCTTCCCCCACTCCTCTGTGAGCACTCCGGTTTCACCAATGCGAACCTTGACGACATGCATCCTGGCGAGAATGGCGAAGAAAACGGCAACGAGGACGGAATACCCAAAGATATTGAGGATCTTCATCGTCCACCTCCTTTGCTTCCCGTGTCATGGACCGTTTTGGAGGAACCCTTGTCGGCCTCCAATTGGAGTTTCTGGATCAGAGAGGAGGTCGCGTAGGGTTGCCCCTCGATCCTGGCGTTCCGGAGCCGCTCCGCGAGCGCCCGAAGAACCAGGTTGCGCCCACCCTCCCCCTGGAGGGCGGCAACAAGATTGGTGAGGGCCTTGGCCTCAGCCTCAGCCGCCGCGAGGATCCCCTTTGCCTCTCGCTCCGCCTTGTAGTAAGCAGCGTCCGCTTCGACCTTGCGTCGATAAGCATAAGCCTCGGCGGCTCGCTTCACTTCGAGAACCCGGCCTTCGGCCGCGAGGAGCTGCTCCTGCAGGATGCCCTTGATCTTGGCAATCTCGACCTCGGCCTTTTTTTCGATGAGGACGATCTCCTTCCCCTGTTTTTCAATGGCGGCCTTGGCGAGAGCTTTTTGTTTTTCGACCTCCTGGTCGGCCTCCTTCTTGTCACGGATGGCTTTTTCGTATTCCTCGTAGAAACGGAAACGGTCGGGAATGACCTTGGTCACCCGGATCCCGTGGGGGTTGAGGAGCTTGTTCAACTCGCGCTCGGATTCGCGAGCCTTTTCCTCCCGCTTGGCGGCGTCGTAAAAGGTTTCGGTCTCCAGGGAACCGAAGACATAGCGGATGACAGCCCGGCTGTAATCCCGGATCCACTTGGCCTGCCAGGCCTCTTCGAGGGTGTAGGACCTCCGCCGACGGCCCCGTTCCGCAACTGGAACAAGGACTCGCACCTTTTGTACTCCCGTCTCCTTGACCAGACGCTCCTTGAGAACCTTTACATCCAAAAGAAGCGAGTAGTTGACTTCGACATCCAGGCGCACGTCCGAGCCGTCCCGGGTCTTGATCCGAACCTCGTCACCGGTCTTGGTCATCATCTTGAGGGTGTGGACCGTCTTGTCGATGGTGTAGAGGTCGCTGGTCAGGCTGTTGTAAAAGAAAGAGCCCGGATCGGGGATGATTTCCACTTCTCCGCTGATGTTGTTGATCAGGACGCCGACTTCGCTTGCCGTCACCCGGCCTACCCGCACCACGAAGAAGGCGAGAATGACAATGGCCGCAAGGCCAAGGACGAGGCCGAGGGGAACGCGCGAGAAGGGATTTTTGAACTTGTAGTTTCTGGGAAACTCGGGGGGGCTTCCTGTGTGGATCACCATTTTTTTCTCCTTGATCCCGATCCATCCGTGATGTCGGGGATTTGAGGCAAGTTCCAAGCAGTCGCGAGGACTGGGTTTGGAGAGAACTTATACCAGGGGGGAGGCGGGAGACCGCCAAGTCCTCTCCTTTCTTTCCATCCGAAGCCAGCCATACGATCCAGGGAGAGAATAATTCTTAAGGTATTGCGGCAAAGAGCCTTGAAGCAAAACCTGGAGTTTCCTGCCTGAAACGGTAATACTGGTCGCCCCAAAAATTCCGTGCGGGGCGGGCTCTCCGCCTCCCCGGATATGAGGAGAACAATGATGGAGAGTGGATCTCGAACCAGCTTCCGGTTGACGGGCCGGGTCCTTTATTTGACAAAGGATCCGGAGCTGCTGCGTCGCCAGCTCGAGGGCGAGGAACTCGCCTGGGACCCTTCGATGGAGCTGATCGACAACATCTCCACGGATGAAATCACCCCGGGCTGGGTCTGCTATTACTACGACGAGACCCTCGCGGAGTACTGCCTCATCGGCCTCCGGGGAGGGATCATCAAGAAGGACGCGATCAAAAACGGGGGTTTCCAGGTCGTCGTCTCGGGACTCTCGAAGGGATGCGGAAGCTCCAGGGAAACCGCCCCCTACAGCGAGCTGACGGCGGGGATCGAGCTGGTCGTAGCCAAGAGCATCGAAAAGATCTACGGCCAAAACTCCCAGAACATCGGGCTGTTGACCACCACCGACTTTTCCCTTCTGGAGCGCCTGCAAAAGGGTGAGGAGCTACCGATCTCGGCCTTTACGGAGGGGCTGGATCCGATCTCGGCCAGGATCGTCACGTACGGGGGCCTCTTCAACTACAACAAGGCCCGCCTCGCCGGACAGGTCACCCCGCCCCCCTGCGAAACCGGAGCGCGGCCCATGACCCTGGTCGAAAAGATCATCGCCAGGCACGCGATCAAGGACGCCAAGTCAGGGACGATCGGGATCCCCGCCGTCAAACCGGGGGACGCGCTTTTCGCGCGGACGGACGTGCGCTTTTCCCATGAGTATGTCACGCCGATGGCGGCGAGCCTCTTCTACGGGGCCCTGGGCAAGGACGCCAAGGTTCGGGACCCGGAGACGGTGTTCGCCTTTCGAGACCACCTGACTTTCTTGGATCAGATCATGCCCGAGGAGCACGTCAAACTGGGCCTCCGCGAACAGGCCAGATCCCTGCGCGACGTCCAGGAGAAGTTCTGCCAAGATCAAGGGATCAAGCTTTATGGCGAGGTGGAACGCGACGGAAAGACGGTGGGCTCCGAAGCCATCTGCCACAACAAGGTCATCGAGGAACTGGCCAATCCGGGAGAACTGGTCCTGGGGACGGACTCGCACACCTGCATGGGTGGGGCCCTGGGGGCCTTCGCTTTCGGCGTGGGGAGTACGGACATGGCGAACGCATGGTTTACCAAGGACGTCCGCGTAAGGGTCCCCGAGACTGTGCGCTTCGTCCTGAGGGGAACACTGCGACCCGACGTGGTCGCCAAGGACGTCATGTTGCATCTGCTCTCCCTCGAGTTCTTCCGGGGCGGGGACGGGATCGGCAAGGTCCTGGAGTTCGCGGGGCCAGCGGTTAGCGCGATGAACATGGATGAGCGCGCCACTCTGACCAACATGGCCGTCGAAGCCGGCGGGTTCACCGGGATCATCGAGGCGGACAAGGTCACAATCGACTACCTCGAAAACCGTCGTCCCCAGAGCCGAGAGGAGTTAGAGGCCATGATCGTGCGGGCGGACGAGGGTGCGCAGTATTTCCGCAGCTTCGAGCTGGACCTCTCCGAAATCGAACCGATGGTGGCCACCCCGGGAGACCCCCGAAACGGCATTCCCATCTCCCAGCTGGAGGGACCGGTGAAGGTGGACATCGCCTACGGGGGATCCTGCACAGGGGGCAAGAAAGCGGACATGGACATGTACGCGGCCGTCCTCTCGGCCGCCCTCGCCCAGGGCAAAAAGGTGCACGAAGGGGTCGAACTCTTCATCCAATTCGGGTCCCAGGAGATCCGGGACTACGCCTTCGCCAAGGGCTATGACAAAATTTTCGAAGATGCGGGCGCCAAGATGATCGACCCCTCCTGCGGAGCTTGTATCAAGGCGGGGCCTGGGGTCTCCTTTGACGCAGACCAGGTCACGATCTCCGCCATCAACCGAAACTTTCCCGGTCGTTCCGGACCGGGCAAGGTCTACTTGGGGAGTCCTCTCACGGTGGCGGCCTCGGCCATCGCAGGCAGGATCGTCGCCCCCGCGGACCTCCTGAGAAACATCGCGGAAACACCCTGGGCGGAGCCGGCGGTCGGCGCCTGAACCAGCGGATTCATCGCCTCCAAGCGCCTGTTCGGCCGGCTGCCTGCCCCACAGGGCCGGCCCCGACTCAAGAGGACGCAAGGAGGCACTTCAAGAGAAACGAGCACAACTATGACCAAGGTATACGATATCGCAGTCCTCCCCGGTGACGGGATCGGAGAAGAGGTCGTCCGGGAGGGCCTCAAGGTTTTAGACGCCTGCGAAGAGGTCTTCGGCTTTCAAACAAAGCGGGAGAACATGCCCTACGGGGCGGATCACTACCTCGCTACCGGTGAGACGATGCCCGAAGAGGCCATCGACCGCATCCGGGACATGAACGCCGTCCTCCTCGGGGCCATCGGTGACCCCAGGATCGAAGTGGGGCTCTTGGAGTTCGCCATCATCGCCGGACTCCGCTTCAAACTGGACCTCTATGTCAACCTCCGCCCCATCAAGCTCTACGACGCGCGCTTTTGCCCCCTCAAGGACAAGGGTCCCGAGCAGGTGGACATGCTGATCTGCCGAGAGAACACCGAAGGGGCCTACAGCGGCATCTACGGACATCTCCGCAAGGGCACGCCGGACGAGGTCGCCCATCAGTCCATGGTCTTTACCCGCAAGGGGGTGGAACGCATCATCCGCTTCGCCTTCGAGGAGGCGATGAAGCGCCCCCGGAAGAAACTGACCATGATCGACAAGGCCAACGCCCTCCGCGCCCAGGACCTCTGGACCCGGACCTTCGAGGAAGTCTCGCGAGAGTATCCCGAGATCGAAACCGACCACGCTTACATCGACGCCGCCTGTATGTGGATGGTCAAGAACCCCGAATGGTTCGACGTGGCCGTCACCCCCAACCTCTTCGGGGACATCATCACCGATCTCGGAGCCATGGTGCAGGGCGGGATGGGGATCGCCGCTTCCGGCAACATCCACCCCGGCAAGGTCTCCATGTTCGAGCCCATCCACGGCTCCGCTCCTAAGTACAAGGGACAGAACAAGGCCAACCCCATCGCCACTATCATGGCCGTCTCCATGATGCTCGACTTCTTGGGCGAAAAGGAAGCTGCTCTCAAGATCGAAGACAGTGTCCGAGGCTTGATCGTGGACGGACAAATCCGTTCCCTCTCGGCGGGGGTTCATCCCACCGACGAGATCGGGACCATGGTCGCCGAGCGGGTCAAGGGCTAGGTCCACCGCTCCTATCCTCCCCCGCCCTTCACCAGCGGGATCATCCCCTCGCCGGATTCATCCTTTGGCCGAGCCATTCCCTGGCCGGGATCATTCCCTGGCGGGATTCATTCTCCGGCAGGGGTCCCCCCCGGCTGGACCACCCGCCTGCTGGATCACTCCAAGGGCGGATCCTTCCCTGGAAGAAGTCCATCGCTGGCAAGGGCCACTTCGCCGGTTGGGGCATCCGCCGGCCAGATCGTCCCCTTAGCGGATCATTTTCTTGGTGGACCATCCGCTGAGTAGGATCATTCCTGGCAGGGTCACCCACCAGTCGGGGCTTTTCGGCTGGTCCCCAACCCCTCGAAGCTGCCCAGGCTGCCCAGTTCTTCTTCTTTTTCTTCCAATTCTGGGTCCATCTCGTGCCCTCCCTTTATATACGCTTTGGAGTATATCCTGGAGCCGCGATCTTCCAAGGAAATATCGGGGTCTTTCTCTGGGCTTTTCCTCTCGAAGGCAGACTTGTGACAGGGGCGTTACCAATCACGGCTCTCCCTCTTCCCTCATTCCCCGTAATCTTCCGCTAAACGTTCTAATCAGGAGACCAACAATGCGTTCAACCCTATTGGCAGCCTCTGCCCTCACCCTTTTCGCGGGCCTCGCGACCGCTCAAGAAACCGATGTTCCTTCGGACAAACCTGCTCTCAGGGATGTAGAAGTCAAACCTCAGGAGAACGAAAGGGCAAACCAGTTCTTCTACAAGGCCTTCTACCTCCAGAACGGAGCCAAGAAGTTCGCTCAGGCCATCCAGCTCTACAAAAAATTCCTCGAAGAAGCTCCCCATTCCCAATTTGCCCCCATTGCGGCTCGGAATACCCTCAACCTCCTCTACCGAACGAACCAGATCGAACAGGCCAATGAGTTCCGGGAAAACCACAAAGGATTGCTCGCCAAGGCCGTGCGCAGATCCGATCGCCCCGGGCAAGGACAGCCGGGCAGGAGGGGGAACCGTCAAGGGGGTCGTGTCCGCGGCGGACGCGGCAACCCTCGTAACGCCGGCGCCCAGCTCGAGAGGCTTGAAAAACGCCTTATGGAGCTGAAACAGAAAATCGAGGAAGCCAGAAAAAAGGATGACATGGCAACCGTCGAGAAACTCGAGGGGCGCCTTGCCAACCTGCAGAGGGCCCTCAAGCGGATCCAAGAGGGCGGCCGACAGGGCAACAACCGGGGTCAGGGGAGGAGGGGCCGCGGCAGGCGGATGATGAAACCTCTCACCGAAATGACCAAGGATGAACTCAAACAGCACATCGAGCGCATGGGCTCGATGATCGATCGCTTTTCCGAGCGCCTGGTGGAAGAAGGTATGGAAGAACGGGCCAAGAAGATGAAAGACGCCTTCCAGAAGTTCAAGGCATTGGTCGAGGCGGGCAAGATCCAGGAAGCACAGGAGTTCCAGCGCAAGATTTTCCGCCGCCGCAGGAGGGATTGATCTCAAGTCCCGGCTTCGATTCTCCCGATAACACGGGGGTATGGAGGCCAGGATGAACCATCCCCAAATCGCATGGAAAAGGCCCTCCGGGGCCTTTTTTCTTTCCCTTCTCTCCCTTTTTCTCTGGGTCTCCCCTGGTTCAGGGCAACAAAAGGTCTTCGTCCCCGACGGGCAGGCCGGCTCGGGAAAAATCAACCAGGTTCCCCTGGGAGGAAAGGGCCCCTTCGGTTCCTTCCAGAACATGCGAACCCAGATCCGCATCCCTGCTTCCTTTTTCCCAGCGGGTGGGTCCACCATCAAGGACCTGGGCTTCGCCGCA
>DROQ01000056.1 GCA_011321845.1 Planctomycetota bacterium
AATCTTTTTATAACCCCCTCCCGTATAAGTATAGTCTTTTCACCTGAAGGTCGCAGGGACATCGTCCTGAACAATTTTCCAACTTCCCTGCCCCCAAGCAAAAGAACTCAATGAAAAGAAACCGCAGGGTACGAAAAGAAAGAATGTTTTTTTATCTCGTTTTTCATTTCAGGATCCTTAGGTAGGAAATCATGGAAAATGAGATAATTATGCTTACACCGTCATCATTCAATCCTTTTTTTAGGAGGGGATCAAACGAGTTTGAGCTTGCTGCGGAGGGGACGGGGTTCGGGAAAGAGCTTGTCTCCGGGAACGCCGAGGTGTTGGGAGAGGAGGGCCTCGTAGACGTCGCGGAAATCGACCCCGTAGGGGAGGCTGGGGGCTTGGAGATCCTGGGGAGTCAGGCGGGGGCCGTGGAGGCCGCCGTTGACGGCGCCGCCGAGGGCCAGGACGAAGGAGGCCTGGCCGTGATCGGTCCCCTTGGAGCCGTTCTCGTAGTTGCGCCTTCCGAACTCGGAGATGAGGACGATGACGGTGCGCTTCCAGGCGCCCATGGCGATGAGGTCCTGGCGGAAGGCCGCGAGGGCCTCGTCCAAGGTCGTGAAGAGGCTATTGTGTCGTCCGGCCTGGGCGCTGTGGGTATCGAAACCTCCATGCATGGTGTAGGCGATCTGGGGGAAGATGCCGGCCTTCATCAGGACGGCGATCTCGCGCAGCCTTCCGGCCAGGGAGCTGTTGGGGTAGCTGACCGTACTCTTGTAGTTCTTGGCGGCCGCTTCGAGCCGGCTCAGGTTTCCGAAGACCTTGCGGCCCGTCTCCCGCAGGAGCTGATCGGTACCAGGGCTCCCCTTCTTGCCGAAGATCTGGGCGAGAAGCTGGTTGCGGTAGCGGGAACGCCCCCGGTAACTGGAATCGCCGTCGAAACCGAAGTCCCCGATGCGCTCCACGATGAGGGAGCGTTTGGACCCACCGCGAAAATCGAGCCTGCGGCCCGTCCCGATGCCGACGACGGGGACCAGGCCCTTGCCATAGCGGTCCAGGAAGCGGGCGATCCAGCCCGAGTCCTCCTGGGAGGCGGGATCCTCGCGGTACCCACGACTCCAAATGCGAGCACTCGTGAAATGGCTTCCGTTGGCCTTGGGGTAGCCGACCTTGCGCACGATGGCCAGCTCGCCCTGGTTCCAGAAGGTCCCGAGCTGCTTGAGGCTGGGGTGCAGACCGTGCTCCTTGGTGCCCTTGGGTCCCTGGAGGAGAGAGATGGCGGCCTTGGCCGGGATCGCCAATGTCGGCCGGTTCTTGTAGTAATCCGGAAGCCCAAGGGGAGGAACCATGTTCATGGCGTCGTTTCCTCCCGCCAGGTTGAGGATGACCAGGGTCTTATCCCCTGGAGATTGGGCATAGAGGATGCGGTCCGCCGGCCAGAAGAACTGCCGCGTGACCAGTCCGCCCATCCCTCCGGCGAGAATGCCAAGAAACGCCCGTCGTTCCATCTTGTCCATTTGGCTGGTTTCCTTCTTCGTATCCTTCCTTCGCATGGAACCCTCCTCCCTATTTGAGCCAGGCGCTCGGATGCTGGGAGACGAGGAAGAGCAGACCCCGCACTCGCTCATCCACTTGCTGGGGGTCCTCCCCGTCGAAGGCGTCCCTCTTGCGCATCAGTTTCTTTCCTTCGAGCCAGATTCTCTGTCCCAGGAAATCGAGATAGAGCTGCCGCTCCTGGGGATCGGGCTCGACTCGAAGCAGCATCAGGATGCGATCCAGGACCGCTTCGGCGCTGCGCCGTCCGCGGGGAGGGAGGATCGGTGCCAGGTTGAGGCCGAGCCTGTTCTGGTAGTACCGATCGGTGCAGAGTTCGTTGATCAGGTTGCCCCGCTCCAGCAGACCGAGAGAACTCACCCAGGCCTCTCCCTCCGGCCATCCCCCCACGTGGGGAGGCATGGTGGGCCGGTTTCCCAGGGCGCTGAGGGCGTCGTCCAACTCCTCGAGGGGGATCTCCAAACCCGTGGTCCGGATGAACCAGATGGCCTGCTCGAGGGGGGAGCGCACCCTCCCCTTCCGCGCCCGGGGGCTGAAAAACGCCTCCGAGCGGAAGAGCAGCTTGAGGAGCGGGCGCAGGTCGTAGTTGTGCTTCCGAAGATATTGCGCCAACTCCGCCACGAGGCCGCCCGGAGGGTTTGGATAACAGAAATAGCTGAACAGGCGCGCGCAGATCCACTCGGCCACGCCACGCCGATCGATGGTGAGATCGATGGCGCTGTCCATGTCGAAAGGTCCCTGGACCCCGAAGATCTCCTTGATCCCGGAGTCGAAGCGCTTCTCGTCGAAGGTCACGAAGCTCTGTCCGGAGAGAGAGTCATAACGCAACCGATACCCAGTGAATGCCCTTGAGATCTCTTCGATATCCTTTTGGGTATATCCACGATCCGCGCCAAGGGTAAACAGCTCGAGAAACTCACGACCGAAATTCTCATTGGGTTTCAAGCGGGTGTTGGAGACCCCGTCCAACCAGAGCAGCATGGCCGGGTCCTTGGCCACGCGTTTCAAGAACTGCCGCAGATTCCCCGCACCTCCCTTCCGCAGAAGCTGCAGGTGCTTGAGGAAGAAATAGCGAGAGGAACGCTTGAGAACACTCTGGGAAGTCGCGAAGTGGTCATGCCAGAAATAGGTCAGCACCTCCTGAAAACCGTTCGGGTTGCGCAGCATCCGGTAGAGCCAGTAGCGCACGAGCCCGCTCTGGGAGGGGAAGTCCTCGTCCCCCAGCTCCTTGAGAGCCTTCTCTTCGAGCCGAGCCGGCTCCTGGAAGGCGAGCATCCGGTCGATCCAGGCGTCGAGCCCGATCCTTTCCAGCTCCTGCAAGTCCTCGGGGGAGGCTCCCCACTGCGTCCGAAACAGGAAATGCTGGCGGGCGGCCAGGTCCAGGGGCCCCGTATAAGGCCGAAGCGAGGAGGCCTGGATGGCCGCTGGGTCCCCTCCTCCCCCACCCCCTCCACAGGAGGCGAGAAAGAGAAGACTCAGGGACAGGGCCCAGTCCTTCGCGCGTTTCACGCGAACAAAAGGAAAGCCAAGGGAGAGAGATGGTGTCATCGATGCTCCGGGGAACCGTTCCGGGATCCGGCCGAGCGGTTCAGCCACTCGGCCCCATGCAGGGAACTACGCAACCGGAGAAAAAAAAGGCCCGGATCTTGCTCAAGAAATCCCGAACTCCCGAGGCCCAGCCCACTCCCCTACTTCCCAAGCCCCGGTCGCGAGGAGGGTTGCGCTCCGGCCGAACCGGTTTTCGTCCCCTCGAAGCCCACCTTCTGGATCAAGGATTGCGCGAGGCCGAGGATCCTCTCCTTGGGAAAGGGGTGGTTCGAGGAGAGGAGTTCCAACACCAGGTTCTTCCGTTGGGCGAACACATCCTGGACGGTCATCTTCTGCGTTCCCACCGCGAGGGTCTTGGAGGCGAAGAGCAGGGATCGCCCCAAGGGACGGAGATCGTCATAGACCGAGCCCGTGATCCTCATCACCCCCTTGGCCATCTTCTTGTCCTTGATCTTGCTGAGTTTCAGAGCCGAGTCCAGGTAGGAGGCGGCGTCCGCGTCCGTCTTGAATTGGATGAAGGTCAAAATGACCAGGCGTGCCTGGGGATTCTTCCTGTCCATCAGGACCAGGCTTCGGTTCCCTTGCATGCTTTCGAGGATCCAGTGACGTTCCCGCTCCGGAAGCAGGGACATGGCTGCCCCCAATTGGGAGAGGCTGGCCTTGGACGTTCGGGCCTTCCATTCCTCCCTGGGCATCTCCTTGACCAAAGCCTGAAAGGCCGGCTTGGGATCGAAGGTCGGGTGGGGCCGGAGCGTGGGATCCAGGTACCACTCGGGATGCAACACCTCGTCATAGGATTGGGGGGGATGGTCGAAGATCCTCTTGACGCCCTTCTCTCCCAGAGCCTTTTGGATCGCAAGGACGAAGCTGCGCCCCTTCCAATAGGCATCCCTCGTTTGCGAAATCTTCAATTCCACAATCTGGCGTTCCAATCCGGAGAGATTGTCGGGGATCTTCCCGATGACCGAAGAAAAGACCCTGAATCCCTTTTCCCAACCTTGGGCTTTGCAGATCTTCTCCGCGACCGCCTGGGCATGTCCTTCGGTCACCGCGTTGTACATTTGGATCCTCGCGGGGCCGTTCCGGATCATCTTTTCCACCCAAGCATATTTTTTTTGATCCACGGCGTGCATGCACTCGTGGGTGATCAGCGCCTTGATGGTTTGAGCTTCGAGCAACTGAGGGAGACGAAAGAGTCTCGCCTGGCGCTTGAGGTTGGAGCGGGAGATCAGGATCTCCTTGTTCCGCCAATCGTATTTCCCCAGCAGTTGGTTCCCGACCATGCGGTGGCTTTTGCGGAGTTTCTTGAGAGTCTCGGCACCGAGCGAGGGAGAGAATTCCAGGCTGTCCTTGGTCAGGACCTTGGCCATCTCCAGGGGGCTGGCCCAGCGGACCCGGATCTTCCCCTGGAGATCGATCCCTGTTTCCTTTTCGACCCCCTGAAACACTTCTTGGACCCATTGGGAAAGATCTCCTGCCCCGGTGGAGGAAGCCGGCCGACTCTGTTGCCAAGGAAGGAGGAGGAAAAGGAAGGGGAAAGAAAAAGAAAAAGGGTTCATGGGACCATTCTGACCGAGTCCACGGGAAAACACAGGGGGTTTTCCGGCCTTTCTCCCCATCCACCCTCCCCATCCGCCCGAGTACGCAAACCACCCCGAAGGATTCCGGCCTCGGATCCTCCGGGGTGGCTCGGACTCTCGGTCGGTCTCTTAGGGGCTTATTGGAGAGTCATGCGAAGCCCGTTGGTGAACACCATCGGGAGAGGACTGGAAGACCCCTTGTCGAACACAGCGATCTGCGCCCCAATGAACAATCCCTTGAGCCGAGGATCATTCGGAAGACCAAGGGGGAACATGACGTGATGAGCGGCCCCAACTTGCGGACTGGACTGCTGGTTCCCCGATCCCGACCGTCCCACGAACAAAAAGAACAGGTCGGTATTGAGCCAACATCCCGGAGCGATGGAGCCAAGGGAGATCGGTTTGAAATTGGGATTGCGTCCCAGGATCAACCATGCCGGGGCGCCGCTGGGGACGCCCGTCCCTTCGATCCGGAAGTTGCCGTTTCCCAGGTTGGGTGCAGTATTCGAAAAAGCGGTGGGAGTCTGGGCCGTGGACCCACCACAGCTCTTGCCCACGGGGACCATGAATTTTTGGTCCAACTTGGAGCAATAGAGCCGGCACTTGAAGCCCCAGGGCACCGCCCCTTTCCAATTCCCGACACCTCCGATTTTGGTCTTGAGGGTGAGTTTGGTCTTGCCCTGTTTATCGTGGGGAATGCCGCTCCACCCGCCTTCGATCCAGACGAACCAATAGGTCTTGCCCTTTTGGAGAACTTGGACCTGATCGAAATTCGTCCCGTACCAGCCCCCAGGGGTCCCCTTGGGAAGGAAATAGGTCCCTCCGCCCATGCGAGCCTTGGGTTGTTGGAGGACGGGGTCGTCACTCCAAATCTCGAGGGAGTGGAAATTGTCGCGGTACCTGCTTGCCGTGAAAATTCGCATCCCTTGGGCAATCAAGAGAGACGGGGCCGTCCATTTCACAGCAAACATGTTGGGACCCAGGCTGCTCTTGACGGTAAAAAGCCGGGAAGCGTTGTTGTTCGCGTCGTTCGTGGAGAAACAAGGCTTGGTTTGTGCAGTGACAGCAGAGCAAAGAAGCAGCCCGGCAAGGAGAAGTTTGGTGTTTTTCATGATGGTTCCACCTACGAATCTTGAGGAATGAAGGGAAGAAGAAAGCATCGGTCAATTCTTTTGAGGAGTGCTTTTGGAAGAGTTCTTGATGGTGTTTTCGGATGAATTTTCGGATGAATTTTTTGAGGGGTTGTTGGAGGGATTGTTCGAGGAAGGGGGACCCTTTTTGGAAACCGCGGGGTTTTGTTGCTTTAGGAGTCGAAGTTTCTCCTCCCATCCCTTCACCCACTTGGGGTTGGTCTTTCCGAAGGCCGCCCGCAACTGGTCGAGGGCGGCCTCCAGGGTTTCCACATCCTTCTTTTGAAAAGCGGCTTGCGAGACGCTGGTCCAGTAGAGAGTATCGAAGTGAGGCTTTCCGCTGGGCACCCGCCCCTTTTTGAAAAGGCCATAGGCGATGCTATAGGGCCTCTCCTGCTTGGAACCCGGACGCATCCGGCGGAGGGGTTTGAGTTCTTCCCGGATCTCGAGATCCTGGAGGATCTGATGGGCTCGTTCGGCGGGCCCCTTTTGGAGTTGGAGCTTGGCCAAAGCCTTCCTGGCTTCGGCAGGTTTCATCCGGAGAAGGGTCTCCACCAGGGCCTTCTCGAAGGCCAGGCGCTCCTGGGGCTCGAAGTCCATCCCCTTGGCCGCCTCCCTCGCCTCTTCGAAGCCGAGCTTCTTCATCTCCATCTGGAGGATCAAGAAGGCTTTGGCGGCTTTGGGATCGCTCTTGGCCCGCTCCCGCAGGGAGGCGAATCGGTTCGCCTGTTGGAAGGCCTCCTCGAAGCCTTGGAGAGAACGCTGGGAGGGATGGAGGATCAGGATCATCTCCCCATCCGCGTCCATGAATCCGAGCGTGGGAAAGCCCCCGAACCTGGTCTTCTTTCGGAAAAGATCGTCGTTCTTCCGCCCCTTGATATGCGTCGTCACGTGTAGAAAGGGCACGACTTTCTGGGCGAAGGGAAGGAACTCGTCTTTGGAGAGCACACGGCGCTCCAGGATTTCGCAAAACCCTCAGGGCGCGTAGCTGCGGGAGAAATAGACAAAGATCAGCTTGCCCTCCCGCCTGGCCCGGGCACGGGCCTCGTCATAGTCCAGGACCCATCCGCCCTTCTTGATGTAGTCCTTCTGGAGGTAGCGCTGGTACCGCTCCTCGGGCGTTCCGCCACGCTTTTGGGCGCGCTTTTGGGCTTGGGGCGTGGGTGTCCCCTTGGGGGCATAGGCGGAAAGGCCGGAGAGGAGCCCAAGGCCGGCCGCCAAAAGAGGGGTCAAAAGAGGGGGGAGAGGTCGCAGGAAAACGCCATTTTTCTTCATTTCCTGGTAGGAGGAAAAGGGCGCGCAAATGGCTCGTTTTGCACCTGATTTCCCTGAATTTCCCTATTTTCCGAGCAGGGAGTTCTCCACCTCCTCCAGGGACCCGAAGCCTCCCCGGTCCTTCCAGAAAGCCTCGGAGACGCCGGTGAGATCGGGACTTCCGAACTGGTTCCGTTCGCGGACCGCCCTGGCATAGACACGGCGCAGCCCCCCGAGCTGCAGCAGATCCAGGAGATCCCGGATCTCCCCGCGCGACCGGAAGGCCCCATAGCGCACCCGCACCGCGTAGCGGGCCTGCTCCAGGTAGAGCCGGGCGTCCCCCAGGCGGAGGGCGGCCCGGGCCAGGGCGAGGCGGTAGGCCGTGTTGTGAGGGTCGGAGCGCAGCAAGCCCCGCAATCCCGCAACCGCCTCCTTGTACGCCCCCCTGCGGAAATCCAGCCGGGCCAGGGCGAAGGGGACCGAAGAGTCGCTCGGAACCTCCCGTCCCAGGGCCTCGAGGAGCGGCCGGGCCTGGGAGGGTTGGGCGATGGCCAAGGCCCGCGCCCGGAGAGTCCTCCAACGATGCGAACCCCGGGTCCTCGGGCTCAGGCCATGGAGGACCTGGAGCGCTTTCTGGTCATCGGACAGCTCGATGGCGATCTCGGCCAGGTCGAGCTGCAGGTCCTCGAGCTGGGGAAAGGAGCTGATCGCCCCTTGGAGGCGCTGGAGAGCCCGGGCCAGGCGGCCGTCGTCCTTGTAGATCTGAGCAAGAGCCACATCCAGGAAGGGCAGCTCCCCGCCCTTCTGGTCCAGGACGCGCCAGGCATCTTCGCAGATCTGGCGGGCGCCGGCCAAGAAACCGAGCAGCCCCCAGACGCGGGCGTCCCGCAGGTCCTGCGCGCTCAGAGGGGGAGGAGGCCAGGCGCGGACCTCGGAGGCGAAGCGGAGTCGCACCGGCATGAACCGGGGAAGGGGGTCCCCGTCCCTGGACGAACGGAAGGGAAAGAGCACAGGTTTAAGCAGCGAACCGAGCACCAGGGGGTGAAGAGGGGCCAGCTCGGGATAGCGAGCCTCCAGCTCTCTTCTTCCCAGCTTCCTCCCCGAAAATGCAGGGAGGTGGAGCACGAGGTCCAGAGCCGCCCGCTCCGCCCGGAGCCCGGGCCGGTCCTCGAGCCCCAGCGCCTGGGTATAGGCGGCCAAGGCCCTCCGCCGCCCCTCCTGCGCCCGCTCGAAGGCCGGCCGGTCGATCTTCTTGCGGAGCAGATCCAACCAGGTCGCCTTGCGCACCGCGGGCTCCAGGAGTTGCATGTGCGCCTCGTGCCGCAGGGCCTCCG
>DROQ01000057.1 GCA_011321845.1 Planctomycetota bacterium
ATGGCGTGAAACCGAGGATCCAATTAACCGGAAATGGGATGAGAATGGAGGCAAAAGGAAAGGAGTGAGCAATCTCCCGGCTTGATGACCAAGAAAAAGAAATTCCAGGCACCCAACCGCTCCTTTCCTCTCGGAATCCTCCCAGGGCTTTGGCCGACTTCGCCGAAGGCGCCTGAGGCCAAAGCCCTGGGAGGATTCCGAGGCGCGCGGAGAAGGGGAACCCCCTGAGGGGATGAGAGGGCTTGGCGAGGCCTGGGCGAAAAGGTTCACGGGTTGCTAGCGGTCCAGCAGCTCGCGCACTGTGGGGGGATGGAACGTTTTTTTGCGAAGGACCTCTTTGAGGAAGTTCTCGGCGCGCTGGGCCTGGCTTCGGGCGGCGGTTCGGAGGGCGGCGGCTGCGTAGATTTGGATTTCGAGGTCCTTGGCGCTCTGGCGGAAGACTTGTTGGAGGAGGGGGATGGACTCTTCTTCTTCGAGGTGGATCAGGGCCTTGAGGGTGGCGATGCGCAGTTCGCGGTCCTTGGGAGTGCGGGGGATGGGGCGGTCCTGGAGGAGGGGGCGGAGGGTTTCCCATGCGTCCTTTCCGCCGAGGGCGCCGATGGCTTCGATGGCGTAGGGGGCGCAGAGGGGGTCGGCGAGGAGGGGGCGGACACGGTCGAGGGCGGGGTGGGATGGGTGTCCCAGATCGATGAGGATCTGGAGGATGCGGACGCGGACGCCTTGGTGTTGGTCGAGGCAGGCTTCGCGGAGGAGGGGGACGGGCTGGTCGCCGGCGCGTTTGCAGATGAAGCGGGCGTCGTCGATGGGGCGGAGCTTGGTGCCGTTGAGGTGGCGGAGGAAGAGCCAGTATTCGCGGAGGGTTCGTTCGTCGGGGGGGCTGGGTTTGGGGGAGAGGCTGCCCTTCTCGTGGAAGGTCTGGAGGAGGTTTTTGGCTTTGCGGATGAGGCCGGGCCAGCCGTCGGTCTTGGGGTCGTAGGTCTGGCCGAGGAGTTGGACCAGGGCCGCCATGGGGGCGCCCGCGCGGGGGGCCCACTTGGGGTCCCGGCGCCAGGCGAGGAGGTTGGCCAGGCCCTGGGGGTTCCCCAGCTTGCCCAGGGCGAGGAAGACGGCGATCAGGGCATCGGGGTCGGTCTCATACTTGAGACGTCGCAGCAGTTTGGGAAGGGCGTGGGGGAAACCCATTTCGCCCAGCCGCCTCGCGCAGGCCTGCCGTAGCAGGGGCCGCCCCGCGTCTTCCAGGTGCCGCAGGCACAGCGTCGCCAGGCCTTCTCCGGCCGGGAGGAGAAGGAGGACACCCATGCTCTGGTCGTCGCTCAGGGTGGAGGCGGGGCGGGGCTTGGGTTGGGAGTTGCTTTTGGTCTTGGTCCCATGCGGGATCTCGGGGGCGGTGAGGAGGGCGTCGAGGGCGGCGACGGCCTCGGGGCCGGCGGCGGCGATGTCCTTTTTCGCCCGGCTCCGGTAGCGGGCGAGGGAGCGGGCGGTCGAGGTGGCGGTCTGGAAGAGGTCCTCGAATTTTCGAAGGGCCTTGGGGGGAAGCTTGGGGAGCGGAGCGTCGGAGGCCCCGGCCGGGGGCTGGGCGAAGCGCTTGGCCCAGGCGCCGAGCACGTCCGAGAACTGGGGCGGTTTGCTGGGGAGGCCGGCGGAGACCCGCGCCTCGCCTGGGCTGGCGGGGGAGCCCTTGCCAAGCATGGGTGTCCCGCTTCGCCGGCAGGCGGGGAGGAGGAGGGCGAGGATGAGGGCGGGGTAGGGGTTCATGGGAGGATCTTCTCCCATTGGTAGAGGAGGGCGCCCTCTTCGTCTTTTTTGAAGGGGGTGAGCTGGTAGAGGAGGCGGACCTGGACGCGGGCGCCTTTTTGTTGGAGGTCCTTGGGGATCTCGAAGCTGCCCTTCCAGGTCTGCCCGGAGGGGAGCTGGGTGTTGGGGCCGGGGTCGCCGAGGTAGGGCTGGCGGAAGCGGTAGAGGCGGGTGAAGGGCGGGTCCCATGCTTTGGCCTTGGCGCCGGGGGGGAGGATGCGGTAGACGACGTCGACGGCCCGGTGGCGCTCCTCGGTGGGGAGGTTGTGGCCGGCGCCCTTGTTCTCGACTTCGACGAGGATCTTGTTGCCCGAGACGCCGACGCCGAGGCGGGCGGCGCTCTGGAGGGTGGCGAGGTCGTGGGCGCCCTTGACCAGGTGGGAGCGGCGGCCGGGTTTGCCGGGGATCTCGGGCATGTGGCAGCTGTTGCAGGTGACGCCTTTTTTGGCGAAGGGCGAGGCGGCCCACTGGTCGGTGGTTTGGTGCTGGTTGTGGCAGGTCTTGCAGAGGTCGACGGAGCCGAGGCGGGGCTCGGCCAGGGGTTTGCAGCCCGCCCTGGGCCGTGCCTTCATTCCGAGGATGCGGCCGTCGGGGCGCATGTGGCAGGAGAGGCAGTCGACGCCTTCGTCCGGGCGGCTCTGGCGGGGGAGGGGTGGCTTGGCCAGGCCGGTCTCGAAGATCGGCCGTGGCAGGTGGCAGTCCTGGCAGGCCTTCTGGCGGAAGTCGTCGGAGAGCTTGCGCACCTCCGGGTTTGTGTAGGCGATGGCGTGGTGGCTCTTGCTCCACTCCTCCCAGAGGTCGGCGTGGCAGGACTTGCACTGCCGGGAGGAGGTGAAGAGGGGGATGTCCTCGCTGGGACCCCTGTCCTTGGGCTGGGAGGGAGGTGTTTGCGTGAGGTAGAAGATACCCAGGCCCAGTCCGAGGAGGAGCAGGAGAGCGAGGAGCCTGGCGCCGAGGCCGGAGAAAGAGTTCATTCGGAGCCTCCATCGGCTTGGACCACGAGGGGTGTCCTGTCGAGGCCGACCCGCACCTGCATGCCGGGGTCGGGGATCGGCTCGCCGGGCCGGAGCAGGAGGGAGAATGGCTGTCCCTCGATTTCGATGTCGAGCAGGCAGCCGCGCTCGTCGAAGTGGCGGTCGAGGACGGGGGCGAGGAGGGTTTTGGTGGGGAAGGCCGTGGTGGTGGGCGTCGCGGGGCGGGTCGAGGCGGGGAGGGGTGTCGCGGGGAGGGGGCCGGCCTCGGGGGCAGCCTTGGGCTGCGATTGGGAGTGATCCCCCTGGTGGATCCTGAGGTCTCCGGGCCGGAGGGCCAGGGCGGCTTCCCCCTGCAGCCAGTCGGGCACCGAGAAGGAGCCCAGGGCGCAGCCGCGCTTGGGCCCGGTCCCCTGGAGGGGGAGAATGTCGGCGCGCAGCAAGAAGCGCGCGGTGAAGGCATGCCGCGGCTCCCGGCACAGCTCGCTGGGCCGGCCCCGCTCCAGGATCCGCCCCCCGGCCAGCACCACCAGGTCGTCGGCCAGCGCCAGCGCCTCCTCCCGGTCGTGGGTCACGCAGAGGGTGGGGTGCTCGCCCTCCCGCGCCAGCGCGCGGAGCGTGCGCTGCAAACCATCTCGCAGGTGGGGGTCCACCGAGCGCAGCGGCTCGTCGAGCAGGAGCAAGCGTGGGTGTCCCGCGAGGGCGCGCGCGACCGCCAGCCGCTGGGCCTCGCCGCCCGAGAGCGCGCCGGGGAGGCGCTTGTGCAGGGAGGCGGGCAGGCCCGCGCGCAGCAGCAGCTCCGTCGCTTCCTTCTTGCCGCACTTGCCCGCGAAGCGCACCTGGGCCAGGGCCTTCATATGCGGCCAGAGCGCCAGCCCCTGGAATACGAAGCCCACCCGCCGCGCCGCCGCCGGCACAAAGGTCCCCGGCCCCGTGAGGAGATCGTCTCCCAAGGTGATCGAGCCTCCGCTTGCCGCCTCGAGCCCCGCGATGAGCCGCAGCAGAGTCGTCTTGCCGCCCCCGCTCGGCCCGATGAGGACCAGCATGCGCCCCCCCTGGGCCTCCAGGTCGATCGGCCCCAGCTCGAAGGCCTTCCGCGCGAAGCGAAGCTCAGAAATACGAAGGGTCATAGGTCCGCCCTCCCGGCCTTGCCGGTCAAAAGGATGCGCATCAGGATCGGGAGCGCGGCCCCGAGCGCGAGCAGGACAGCCAGCGCCCCCCCCACGTCCTCGTTGCCGAAGTGCACGATGTTGGCCAGCCTCCGGGGCACCATGTCGTTGCCCGGCGGGAGGATCACCGCAAGGTCCAGCTCCCGCAGACTGAGAATGTAACCGAGGATGAAGACCGAGACCGCCGTGGGCAGGAGAAGCGGGCCCTGGATCTTGAGCCAGCGCAGGACCGGGCCGCGCCCGCTGAGCCGCGCCGCCTCGTCGAAGCTGGCCGGCAGCCGCCGCGCCGCGTTGGCCAGCGCCAGGACTCCGAGCGGCAAAAACCGCGTCCCGTAGCCGGCGACCAGCAGCGCCGGCGTGTCGTAGAGCCGCGCGAGCGGGAGGTGAGGATCGTTCCAGAGCCGCACCAGCGCCACCCCCAGCAGCACCCCCGGCACCGCCAGGGGGATCAAGCTGAGCGCCTCGATCCAGGGCTTCCTCCGCGCCGCCTCCCAAGCGAGGGGAAGGGCGACCAGCACCACCAGCCCCCCCGCCAGCGCCGCCATCCCCAGCGTGTAACCCAGGTCCCCGGACAGCTCCGTCACCACCCGCCGGAAGGACTCGATCGCCGTCTGCATGCTCGTCCCATGGTTGGCCGTCGAACCCGCCGACCAGAGCAGCATGCGCCAGAGCGGCATCACGATGCCGAGCAGCGGAAGGATCAGCGCGAAGAGAAGGGCCGGGAGTTTGCCCCGCCCGAGGGCCCGCAGCGGGAGCGGCCGGAAATCGCTCGCCACCGTCACCAGCGTCCCCTTGCGCCGCGCCCGCAGGCAGATCAGCAGCGCGAGCCCGATCAGGAGCAGCAGCGGCGCGCTCGAGGCCACCGCCTCCGCCGCCCGCAGGCTCCCCGGCTTGCCCGGCGCGCTCCAACGCAGAAATACCGCCTCCGAATACACGAACCAGGACTTCTTCTTCACCGAGAAAAACTCGGGCACTCCGTGGTTGCTGAGGACGAAGACGAGCACGAGCAGCGCCCCCGCCAGGATGTCCGCCAGGCACTGGCGCAGCAGGAACAGCTCCGCCCGCAGCCGTCCCCGCGCCAGCAGCGTGCTCTCATAGAGCCGCCCGTCGATCGAGCGAAGCCCCCGCGCGGTCAGCGCCGCCGCGAAGGGCGCGTGCGAGACCCCGAGCAGCAGCGCCACGACCGGCAGCCCCGTCGCCGTCGAAAGATCCGCGAAGGACATCGCCACCACGATCGGCGGAAAGAGCAGCGGCAGCAAGGCCATCGGACCCAGCGCCCGCGCCATGGGCAGGTCCGTCCGCTCCGTCAGCCAGGCCGTCCCGCCGCCCAGCAACAGCGCGAAGAGCGTCGCCAGCCCCCCCAGGATCGCCGAGTGCAGGAGCTGCACCCTCTCCGTCTCCGTCGCCAGGATCTTGCGCCAGGCCTCCAGCGAGAAGGAACCCTCCGGAAAGAAGGAGCCGAAAAACAGGTAGAGCAGCGGCAGGATGGCCAGCAGGACAAAGACCAGCAGAACCAGCCAGAAGGTCTTGGACCCGGGCCGCGCGCTTTGGATTACCTTCCCTCCCACCTCAGATCCCAAAGCGCTCCCGCAGCTCCGGCAGGATCTTGTCCATGATCTCCGCCGCTTTTGCAAAGTCCCAAGTCGCCGCCTTGAACGAGGACAGCGGCCTCACCTCCTTGGGCACCTCCGCCCCCTTGTGCAGGGGGATCTGCGCCGAACCCGAACGGGCCAGCAGGGCCTCCACCCGGGCCGAGCAGAGGAAGTCCGCCAGCTTCTTCCCGTTCTTCGGGTTGGGCGAGCCCTTGATCAGCGCCACCGTGTTCGGGATCACAAAGGTCCCCATCCCCTCCTGGTCCGGGTAGACCGCGATCACCGGAAAGCCCTTCCGCAGGGCCACATTGAAATCATCCGTATCCGTCAGCCCAAAGGCCGGCCCCTCCTTGGCCGAGACCATGCGCATCACCGCCCCGTTGGACTTGGCCAGGGCCACCTCGTTTTTCTTGAGGCCATCCAAAAAGCGCCGTGCCTCCTTCTCCCCCAGCGTCTGGAACAGCGCCGCCACATGCGTCAGCGTCGTCCCCGTCAGAGGCCGCGCCATGACCCCCTTCCCCTTGAACCTCGGATCGATCAGGTCCCAGATACTCTTGGGCCGCGCCTTGGGATCGGGCAGCTTCTCCGTGTTGACGATGAGCACCCGCGCCCGCGCCGCGAAGCCCGCAAAGCGCCCCTTGGGGTCCTTCCAACGCGCCTCGATCCCCTTGGCCCCCGGCCAGTCGTAAGGTTTCAAGATCCCCGCCTTCCCCAGCCGGATCGTGTGGATGATCTCGTTGTTCCAGAACACATCGGCCCGGGGATTCTTGGCCTCCTCCATCAGCGCCGTCACCAGCCCCACCGTCTTGTTCGCTTCGGTGTCGTAACGCGCCTTTACCGGAATCCCCGTTTCCTTCTCGAAGAGCCGCACGATCTTCTCCGCCGTGTGCTGGTCCGTCGCGCAGTAGAGCACCACGTCCGACTCCGCCTTGTGGCTACAAGCCGTTCCCAGAAAAAGGGTTACCGTTCCTAACAGAACCAATGGGCCTCGTCGCATCCTTCACACTCTCCGTCGCTTCTCTCTTCTTCCAACGCCCGATCTCCCCCCAGGACCAGGCAGGAAGACAAGTATCGTTCCACCCGCCCGAAAGAAAAGTCCAAAGCCTGCGAACGATTCCCATCCATCATCCCCAGGGCCCCATAAGCCCTGCTTCTCAAAGCGCAGCCTCATTGGCTTTCCCCGGCCCATTCCTATAATAAGGAACCTTGTTGCCGGAGGTTTTCATGTCCCCTTTGCCCATCATCTTTCTTCTCATTCCCCTGAGCCTCGGCTCCTTCGGCTCCTGTGGCTCGATCGCCACCCAAAAGCAAGGACCCCCGAAGAAGGCCCAACAAGCTGCCAAGGCCCGACA
>DROQ01000058.1 GCA_011321845.1 Planctomycetota bacterium
AAAGGATCCTCAGGCAGGATACCCTCCAGCAAAATCCCCGAGTGCTGGAAATGCATCTCCCTCAACAGGTCGAAGAGAACCATCTGCACCGGGGGAAGGTTTTGGGGCTGATCCAGCCGTATGCGCAGCACCAACAGCATTCCCGCGTCCTGGCAGCGTTTGGCCCATTCAACGAGGTCCAGCTCCTCGTTACCGTGGAAGTCAAGGGAGAGGGCTTCGAGCCCCGCGGCTCCAAGGTCCCGGCATAGCTCCAGGGAGCGGAGCCCCGTCGGCACCTGGAGCAGGTGCACCCCCAGCCGTGGCCTCTGGCGGCCTCGCCAGTGCCACCAGCTGCCGGTCGGGAGAACAGGAGGAGGAAGGGGAGGGTTCATTGTTTTCCTGGGACGCTATGCTCCTTTTATCGTAAAGCAAGCCCGAAAACGTGTCCGGAAACAAGGAACAGGATGGAGGAAAGATGGCTTGGATCCAAACCGTAAACGACGACGAAGCCCAAGGCCGCCTCGCGAGAATCTACGAAGCCGCCCGCAAGCGAGCCGGCCGGGTTTTCGGCATCGTGCGCCTGATGTCCCTGGACCCCTCCATCCTGCAGGCCTCCATGCAGATCTACCAGGCCACCACCACCAGTCCCAAGCTCCCCCTTCCCCGATGGTTTCGCGAGCTGGTCGCCGTCGAAGTCTCCCGGGCCAACGACTGCTTCTACTGAACGGAGGCCCACCTCATGGACCTCCGTGCCGAGGCCCCCGACGACCTTGGAGAAATCCTTTGCGGCCCCGATCCCCGTGCCGCCCTCGATCCCAAGCAGAGGGCCCTTCTCGACTACGCCGTCAAGCTGACCAAAGCCCCCGCCACCTGCGAAGAGGCCGATGTGCAACACCTCCGCGCCCTCGGAGCCACCGACCCCGAGATCCACAACCTCGTCCAGGTCGCCGCCTACTTCAACTACATCAACCGCGTCGCCGACGCTCTCGGCGTCGACCTCGAACCCGAGATGGAGGGAGAGGCCGGGTCGAGTTAGATAGAGTCGACGAGTTTGTAGAGGTTTTCGTTTTCTCTCTGGATCCTCTTGCCGTGGGCATCGAATAACCGTTGGGTTCCCGAGACGAACCCTGTGGGGTTGTTTTTTATGGAAAGGGCATTCGACCACTGATCCTTGAAGGACTGGATTGTGCCTCCCATGGCACCCACTCATTCATGAAGGTTTGGGCCATGGAACGGACCTTTTCATCGGAGTGCTGGAGCAGCTGGGGGTAGTGCACCTGGCTCTCCATTGCTATGTGGGTCGCAGCTTCCCAGGGTATTTGGAGAGGAGGACTTCATCCCTCCCTTGGAAGCCACTTGGATACTCCCGGGCTTTTTACCTCTCTAACTTGAATCGAGCTGGCTGGAACGACCCCCGAGACCCTCAGTCAGGGAGTCAAAGAGTGAAAAAGGACGAGCCAATGGCAATACACCCCCCCCAATCATTGAAAGCGTCATTTCCCTATGGTGATTTTTAAAGGCTTTGGCCTTTTGGTGAAATCCGGAATGTCCATGGATTTGAGTCCATTTGTAGTGTGGTAATAGAGCTTGAAGGCTACGGGAGGGGTTTCCCGAAAAGCCCGTCCATGGGAATCAGAAATGGCGGAGAAAAAAAGCTTGCCGCCGACCTTGATATGGCAACGGATCCCCTGGATCGGTTTGTTTGCAGGGGACGTAAAAAGGATTCCATCTGTTGCAATAAAAGTAAACGGTTGCCGAGAAGGGGCTCTTAACTGGGGATGAATCAGGGGGACCGGTGCATATCGGATTTTTCCCGTTGTGCCAGAAAAAGCGCCCAGGACATATCTCCCGGGAGGGAGGAAGGGAAGGGAAAACAACCCATCTTCATCCGTCTTCACATACAGAATTCTTTCCCCTACCCAGTATTGATTTGAACTCCTGAAAAAAAGAATGTTCTGAAGCCGAATCGGTTCCCCCCTTTGGTTTAAAGCAAGGCCTTTCAATGGCATCCACTTTTGAGAATAGAAATCAAGATGGAATTTTGTTTCCTTCCCTGCTTGGATCCGAAAGGACGCATTTGGCATCATTCCAATCAGACTCGAGGGGCCGCTTTTCACCCCGACTTCCCAGAGGCCAACAGGGAAGTCCGGCAAGCTGAGGGTGCTTTTTGAAGAGATGGGGACACCCTTGAACGCATAGTCGGAATGGCTTGGCAGAATTAACCCATCCTCTCTTTTGAAAATGAGAAACAAGGGCATTCCCTTGGGAACGCGCGGTGAAAGGGCAAGAGAGAGCGTTCCCGTTTCCGGCAAGGTCAAGAATTTATGCTCTTGATCCTTAGAAACGCTCAATGACGGAAAAATGTAGGTCCGTGGGAGAGGTTTTTTGCGGGAAAAGAGAAGAAGAGAAAGATGGCTCTTTTTAGCGGGAACAAAAAATAAATAAGCTTTCTGATCTTGATCAAAACGGAATGGTTGCGAGACAAGCTGGGGAAATTTGCTTTTTCCGCCAGGTCTTTGAAAGAATGAGAATTCCGACATGGAAGCATACTGAATCGTCCCAGTATCGGCATCTTGGGAAATCCTGCTCCCTTTACTTTGGAGCAACTTAAGGTCGCCAAGGGGGAAAGGCTTTGAAGAGCCTCCGAGAAAGGAAACCCTTAATACCCAGGGCTTCAATATGTTGACCGGGAGGATTGTGGGGCTTCCGGGGAAAATTTGGACCCGTTTAGGGAAGGAAAGAAATAAGGTATTCCTCAAGGTGGAAATGTTGATTTTCCAGATTCCCTTGGGAATGAAAGGGATCTCTGTGTTGGGTGATCGTGTGGCGATAAAAAACTCTCGGGCTTGATTGGCGCAAGGACCTGTAAGGGCTTTCATTTGGATCCTGAGTGCTGAAGGAAACTTGATCCGCCCATCTTCTTTTTTATAGATGAGGTTTAAGCTTCCCAAGGCAGGGATGTTGAAGCGGTCAGGCTCATCCTTCCTTGCTAAGACCCTTTTGCCTAAAAAAAGAGAGAATCCTTCTTTTGTGGTGGCATAATAATTTGCCTGAAGCCCCAACCAGGCGATCTGTTTCCCCTTTTTTCCCTTATTGAAAGTAAAGCGACAAACTCCATCTTTACCGCTTGGATAATCACTTCCAAATGTTTGCCCTTTCCTGGTTTTGATTTTTAAACTCCATCCCGAAATGGGCTTTTGGGTGGAGGCATCATAAAGTTGAACAAGGAATTCGGCCACTGGAATCAGCGGGACCTTCCAAGCGGGGTTCCTTCCAATAAAAGATCCCTTGCCAGGCTGCAATTGGAAATTTCCACGTAAATCCGAAAGTGAATACCATGCCCCAGGATTCAAGGCGAATGGAACGGTGAATCGGTTACTCATGGCCTTCCAATAGGTAAGATCCCGATCTCCTTTGAATAGAGGGGGAAGGATTCGAAACCTGAGGTTCGTGACTTGGTGGCCGGGGCAGGAAAAAAGAATGTCCGGTCGACTCCCCAACTTTGCGGGGATTGTTTCGGAGAAGAAGCTTTCATGGTCTGAGGTACGAATTTCCACCATTGGAGAGTAAACCTTGGAGTCAAGGATCCATAAATGAGTGGGAGGGGGTATCGAACCGGGTATTTGAAAGGAAAATTCGAGTAAATGGCGAGTTGGCTTTTCACTGATTAGCCCCTTGTTAAGGGGACTCTCAAAGAGAATCGTGTAACCCTTGCCTCGACCAGGCAATTTTTTCACGGCCAAAAGCTTTGCTTGAGAAAGAAACCGATGCTTATCGTTAGCAAACCATTCTGAGGTGGATATTTTAAAATTGAGATGTTTTCTTTTCTTGATAGGTACCCTTTCTGTGTTTTTTTGTTCTTCGGCTCTCTTTCTTTGTTTTTTTCTTGCCCGGTTTTCTTTGTGGAGCTTTTCAGCCTTTTTTTTGGTGGCCAAAGCAGTAAAGTTCGGCTCTTTGGTTTTATTCCCACGTGGAAAAATGAGGAGTAGCAACAAGGCACTTAAGGGTAATAGGATTAGGAAAAGAGATCTTTTAGAAGCTTTCATGCCCTTCCTTTATTTTATCCAAACAAGCCGCTTTTTTGTCTCCTTTTAGCTACTTTGAGATAAGCCCTATTGGCATTTTTTGCATTTAAAATCCAATGCCAAGGGGACTGTACATCCACCACTGGGGAAGGATACAGTAACTGGAATTGTTTGGTCATCCTCTTCATCGCATACAATTTCCTTGTTGAGGTCTACGGATCTTGTGCTGTTGTTTCCGGGGACATTGATTGTCCCACCACCTAAAAAAATTGCTCCCCATTTAATGTCGACGTTAATGGCAAACTTGCCATGGTTTGTCACTTGGATTTGTCCTACCCACTTGCAATTTCTGGGCTCGCAATTGCTGTCGTTACACTCTCCTGAGGAGCCATTTGATAGTGTATCAGGTACCCATTTTGCCGAAACTGAACAACCTGCTTCGTTTTTGAAATCCTTTTCTGCAGTTCCCGGTTCTCGCGAGCAGATTTTACACCCTCCTACTTCTTGAAATGGGGGGGTACTTGTTTTGGGCTCCGGTTTCATCGAAACCATGGGAAGGAGAGCTAGGATTGGAAGTAAGACCAAGTCGTACCTAACAAGGGATCTGAAGGGGTTTTCGTGCATTTTGTTCTCCGTTCAAAAAGTTTTGGACTACCCTATTGAGGGGGGGGGGACACTTTCGGCGGAAAAAAGTTCAAAAATTTTCTTCGCGGCCCTTTGTTTGTGTTTTCTGTAGTCCCTTTGGGAGAGCTTAGCCCTTGCGGCAGCTTCCTTTATGGTCGCTGCTCCCTTGGTTGCGAAGAAGGCCTGAAATTGAGGTTTGGTCAGTTTTTTTTGGATTTTTTTTCGGTTCTGTTCGGCCCAGTTCCAAAAGTCTTCCAAGCCTGGGGCCTGCTCGGGGAGGTTCTTCGGGGAGGGGTGGGGCGGGGCTCCTGAGTTTTCCCGGAGAGGTTGGGTTCGTTTCCTTTTCCGTCGTTGCTCTCTCAACAATCTCCGCAGGCTGGCGAAGGCCCATTGGAGGGGATGTTTCGGGGGGGCCTTTTTTCGGAATGTGCTTAGGAGGCGAAAGAGGGTTTCGTCCACGGCGATTTCGATGTCGGCCGTAGTGAGGTGGCTTTTCATGGCGTAGAGCAGCAGGAAGCGTTTGAACTTGGTAAATGGGAAGGGGAGCTTCGTTTCGGGAGGAGGGGCCTTGGGAGAGCCGGGGGGAAGGGGGGCAATTGGGTTGGTTTGGGGGTCGGTTTGGTGTTCCATGGTACCGTACCTGGGATGGGCCTTGGGGGACCGGGTCAGGCACTTGTTTTACTCTTGGTTTCCAGGAAGCGTCAAGGGGGGCATGGGCATTGCCCCCTTCGCATGGGGCTTGGGCGAGTGGGGCTTGTGCGAGCTTGTGCGTTACTCGTCTTCGAGGGCTTGCTCGAGGTCCTTGATGAGGTCATCGAGGTCTTCGATGCCGACGGAGAGGCGGACGAGGCCGTCCATGAGGCCGGCGGCTTCGCGTTCTTCGCGGGGGATGCTGGCGTGGGTCATGGAGGCGGGGTGGTCGACGAGGCTTTCGACGCCGCCGAGGCTCTCGGCGAGGGAGAAGAGCATGGTGCGGGTGACGAAGTCCTTGCCCGCGGCGAGGCCGCCTTCGAGCTCGAGGGAGACCATGCCGCCTGCGTGTTTCATCTGCTTTTGGCAGAGTTCGAATTGGGGGTGGGAGGGGAGGCCGGGGTAGTGGACCTTGGCGACCTTGGGGTGTTCGCTGAGCCAGGCGGCGATCTTCTCGGCGTTTTGGCAGTGGCGCTCCATGCGGACGTGGAGGGTTTTGGTGCCGCGGAGGACGAGGAAGCAGTCCATGGGGCCGGGGGTGGAGCCGACGGTGTTCTGGAAGTGGCGGAGCTGGTCGTGCATCTCCTCGTCGTCGAGGATGAGGGCGCCGCCGACGACATCGCTGTGGCCGCCGAGATACTTGGTGACGGAGTGGATGACGATGTCGGCGCCCAGCTCGAGGGGGTTCTGGAGGTAGGGGGTGGCGAAGGTGTTGTCGACGGCGAGGACCAGGCCCTGGCGCTCTTTGCAGAGTTCGGCGACGGCGGCGATGTCGCTGAGGCGCAGGAGGGGGTTGGTGGGGGTCTCGAGGTAGACGAGCTTGGTGTCGGGCCGGATGGCCTCTTGGACCTTGTCGAGGTCGGAGGTGTCGATGAGGGAGAAGTCCACCCCGAACTTCTCGTAGAGGGTTTTGAAGAGGCGGTAGGTGCCGCCGTAGAGGTCGTTGCAGGCGACGACGTGGTCGCCGGCTTCGAGGAGGTTCATCAGGCAGTTGATGGCGCCCATGCCGGAGGAGAAGGACAGGCCGAAGCGGCCGCCCTCCAGGCTGGCCAGGTTCTCCTCGAGGGCGGTGCGGGTGGGGTTGCAGGTCCGCGAGTAGTCGTAGCCCTTGGTCTTGGCCGGCTCTTCCTGGACGTAGGTGCTGGTCATGTAGACCGGCGTCATGATGGCCCCGGTGGTGGGGTCGGGTCGCTGCCCGGCGTGGATGGCTCTCGTCCCGAAACCTGCTGCGTTCTTTCCAATCGACATGGAATCGTCCTTCCTCTGTGTGCCCCTCCGGGTTTTCCTGGAAGGGGGGATGCAAAAGGCTGTAGTCTGCAGGGCGAGGCCCCTGCCTTCAATCAAAGGTCCAGATTTCTCCTCCCTCATCGATGACATCTTCCCCCCGTATCTCCGATTTTTTCGACCTCGAAGCTCTCGAGTTTCGTAAGGCGCTCGCTTTGATCCAGCGTTTCCTGACGACGGGGATGGCGCGGGCGCTGCTGGGACGCCTGGCTCCCTTCGGCGAGCTGGACAAGGCCAGGGAGGCCCTGGCCCAAGCCCGGGAGATGGGCGAATGGCTGGGGGAGGGAGGGCGGCTGCGGCTTCCGGCTCTTCCGGATTTGATGAAGACCCTGGAGCGGATCTTTGCCGGGGCGGCCCTGGAGGCCAAGGTCCTGGGAGAGCTGCTGCGGGGCCTGCGGACGGTGGTGCGCGCGCGGCGCATGCTGGTCGCCCTTGAGGGGCGGCCTGCCCTTCTGCGCCTCGGGCGTCGCCTTCCGGAGCTGGACACCCTGTTGGCCTATGTCGAAGAGCGCATCGACGACGACGGGGAGGTGCTCTCGACCGCCAGCGTCAAACTCTCCGAGCTGCGCCACGTAAAAAAGGCCGGGCGTCGCCAGGTAGAGGTCGCTCTCCAGCGCATGCTCGAGACGGCCAGCGTGCGTAAGGCTCTCCAGTCCCAGCAGATTGTCTGGCGCGGCGGCCGCCCGGCCCTGCAGGTGAAACCGGAGATGCGCCGCCTCGTCCCCGGCATCCTGCACGACCGGAGCCAGTCGGGACAGACCATCTTCATCGAGCCCCAGAGCGTGGT
>DROQ01000059.1 GCA_011321845.1 Planctomycetota bacterium
AGAGCCGCTAGCAAAGCCCTTCCATGACGCGTGATAGGATTCATTTTTCCCTCTACCTGAGACCTCCCCTCTTATCGACCCCCTCCAGAACCCTCTCAGCACATTCAACCCTAAGCCAAGAAAGGCAAAAGGGTTACGCTGATCAAGATCCTAAAGAGTTATTCCGCCCCCTCTGGAAAAGCCCGGCTTGAAACCTTGGGAAAAAATTCAGCTCCCCGCCCCCTACTTTCACCAAAGTCCTGCAAAAAGGGAATGGCTTTTTGGATGGACAATTCCCACCAACGCGAGGCAAGGAGAAGGTCTCTCTCCTCCTCGGAAAACCGGTATTTCACGATTTTCGCGGGACTTCCCACCACAACCGCAAAATCAGGGACATCCTTGGTCACAATGGAACCGGCCCCGATCACCGAGCCGATCCCCACCCTCTCCACTGAAGGCATAATCAATGCATTCGCCCCAATCCAAGCGTCATGCCCAATGAAAATAGGGCGGTAGGGGAGGAGATCCTTCGCAACCCACCCCAATTGGGCATTGAAGAAAAAAGGATGGAGTGAGGGGGCGTTCAAGGGGTGGTTCCTGCCCATGATACGCACCCCCTCGGCAACCGACACAAAGTGCCCAATCACGGTTCCTGGGTCGATGAACCTCTCTACAAAACAGCCTCCATAGGAATAAGCTCCAATGGTAACCCCCCGGCGTTTTTGAAGGATTTTACGGAGTGAATAGGAGTAGAAGTACCCCCCTTCCAGCTTGTAGGCGATCTTCCTTGCAAGACCCACCCAGCGGGAGCGGCCCCCCATCCCCAGGATCAGTGGAGACAGGGGGGACCGCTTGAGTCTCGGGTCTCCTTCCAGGGATACGGAGGCCAGCTCTTCCTTGAGGTCTTCCATCGTCTCTTCTCTTCGAATTCCTGCCAGGGACGACTTAACCCGCACGGTTTATGACATCGGATCATCCAGGTTTCCATGCCCCTCTGTGGGTTCAGGAAAAAACCTGGCGGAGCCGGAAGGATAAGCCCCTCATTGTCCGATACATTAAGGGTCCTCCCTTGATTCCTCCAAAACATTGAAGAAAAGACTCTTAAAAAGCGGACTTACTCTCCTCGGAGGGCAAGCGGCTGACCAGATAGCCGCATTCGCCCGGAATCTGATCCTGGCGAGGGTCCTGACCAAGGCCGACTTTGGTTTGGCCGCGACATTCTCCATGGTTGCCATCTTCCTGGAAACCCTGTCCAACTTCGCCGCTGACAAGGTAGTAGTCCAGGCAAAGGATGGTCAAAAAGAGGAGTTCCAAGCCACGGCCCAGCTCCTGAGAGTTCTTCGCGGTCTCTTCGCGGGAACCATCTTATTCTTCCTCGCCGGTCCCCTGGCAAGGCAATTCAATGTACCGGAGGCGACCTGGGCATTTCGCTGCCTTGCTCTTCTCCCCATTATGGCGGGCCTCTTCCATCTGGACATCGAGAGGCTTCAGAGGGACATGAAATTTGGGATTTTCTCGTGGGTTTACGGGGGATCCAATGTCATCACGGCCCTCATGGCCTATCCCTTCGCGCACTGGTTCCCCGATTGGAGGGCAATGCTCTTTCTTCTGCTCCTCCGAGAGTTTCTCCTGTCCTTGGGAACTCACATTCTCGCCGAGAGACCCTATCGCTTCCATTGGGATGGAAAGGTCGCCAAACAAATCTATAGGTTTGGTACTCCCCTCGTCCTGAACAGCCTCCTCATGGCCCTTTTCCTCCAAGGGGACCGCTTTTTGATTGGGAGCGCGGAGAAGAATTTCCCCCAGAGCGGCCTCAGCCTTCAAGACCTCGGGGTATATTTCGCAACCCTATCTCTGATTATGGCCCCAGGAAGGATCTTCGCTTCCTTGGCATCCACCTTCATTCTCCCCCTTCTCTCCCAAGCACAAGACGAGGAAGGAAAGTTTCGGTACCGATACCATCTCTGCATTCTCCCTCCCGCTCTACTAGGGGCCATTGTCGCCTTCGGATTTGGGGCGGTAGGAAAAGATCTCATAGGTTTGGTCTATGGCGAAAAATACGCTGCGGGAGGGCTCTATGCTGGTTGGCTGGCCTTGGCGATGGCGGTTAGGATTTTGCGTGTCGTTCCTACCGTAGCGGTCATGGCAAAGGCTCATACTTCCGACCTGGTTCGAGGAAACCTGATTCGAGTTCTAGCTCTTCCAGCTGCCGCTGTAGCGCTCTTTTTTGGGTATGGCCTGCATTCGATCATCCTCTTCGCAATCCTCGGAGAGCTTGGGGCCTTCTCCTTCCTTGTTTCTCGCCTTTCCCACTACTCGGGCATCCGTTGGAAGGAACAGCTCCTCCCTCTCGGACTCATCTCCATGGGTGCCCTGGCGGGATTCCTGGCCAGAGCCTTTTTGCATTATGGATCCTTGGTAAATATCGGCCTTGCCTGCCTTCTTGGCTTCTGCCTCCTGGGTTTCTCCTACATCAGTCTGGCCGATCTACGCAAAGCTGTTGGATTCTTTCTTCCCAATAAGCTTGGTCCCAAGGAGGCGCAACCATGATGGCTGGCCTAACAGGAGCATTCCTCGCCTTCCAGGACAATGGTCTCCTCCCAGACACTTGGAGCAACACAACCACGGTTCATCCCATCGGCCTCGCCGCCTTGGTCATCCTGATCGGCCTGATGTGGATCCTCCCCAAGCGGGACGCCCTGATCCCCTTCCTCATTCTGGTTTGCTTCATTCCCTCCGCCCAGAGAATCGTAGTCTTCAGCCTGGATTTCACCTTTCTCCGCATCATGGTCATCGCAGGTTGGATGCGATTGGCAATCCGGCAGGAGATCACTCCCCTCAAATGGACCGGCCTGGACTACGCGATCATCGCATGGGGGCTCATAGGCCTGGTAGTCAACACCATCCAGCTCGGGAACATGGATGGGGTGGTTTATATGCTGGGGACCCGCTTCGATGCGCTGGGCATCTACTTCCTCTTCCGGATGCTGGTTCGAAGGGTCGAGGACCTGGAACGGCTCATCTTTGCCTTCATCCTCGTCTCCATTCCGGTGGCCTTCATGTTTTTGGTGGAAAAAGCCACCCACCGGAACATCTTCTCCATTTTCGGGGGCGTCCCTCCCATTACGATGATCCGTAGGGGACGCCTGCGTTGCCAAGGGGCTTTTTCTCATCCCATTTTGGCTGGCTGCTTTTGGGCCGCGCTTCTTCCATATTTCTTGGCCTTTTACTTCAAGAGCCTTTCTTCCCGTCTTTTCTCCTTTATTGGTATCTTTTCGACCCTAATCATTATCGCTTGCTGCTCTTCCAGTACCCCCGTTTCGGCGATTGGAATCACGATCCTGGGATATCTCGCCCTTCCACTCAAATACCATTTGAGATGGATCCGTTGGCTCACCGCCATGGGGATGGTGGCACTCCACTTCCTGATGAACCACCCCATTTGGCACCTGCTCGCACGGGTGGATTTTGTGGGAGGTTCCACAGGCTGGTACCGCTACTTCCTCATCGACCAGGCCATTCAACACTTTCCCGAGTGGTGGCTCGTAGGGGTCCCGGACACCACCTATTGGGGACAGGAGACCTACACCCAGGGCCTCTTCGACATGACCAATCAATACATCTTGGAGGGAGTCATCGGTGGAATCTGGACCCTCATCGCTTTTGTCGTCATGATCGTCATCGCTTATAGCCAAATCGGAAAGGTCTGGAGGATGTTCCGAGGGAATCAGTTTCGCTTTCTCCTTGCTTGGGGAACAGGGGTCGCCCTTTTCGTCCATAACATGAACTTCATCGGAGTCTCCTACTTTGGCCAAATCATTTTCATCTGGTACATGCAACTGGCCATTGGAGCAAACCTCTACTCGATCTATCTCAAGAAAAGAGAAGAAGCAGCGATTACCCCTTTCCATTTGATCAGCTCCGAACTCAAGGAGGTCCCCTCGTGACAGTTTTCCTTCTTGGGGTGGGGATCCTCCTTTTTCTTTTCGTGCTCTATATTCCCTTTCCCTATCTATTTTCCAAATGGAAGAGGAGGGCTCTCCGGAAGAAAGCGCGGGGAAAGATCGCCCTTACCTTTGACGACGGGCCATGCCCTGGAATGACTTACAAAATTTTGGATCTCCTGGATGCATTTGGAGTGAAAGCCACCTTTTTTATCTTGGGAAGGAGGCTCGAAGGGAGGGAGAAGATCCTGGAGGAAGTTCTTCGGCGTGGACACGAAGTGGGGGGCCATGGGTTTGGTCATATCCATTACTGGAAGGTCCTTCCCTGGAAGGCCACCGCGGACATCGAGCATTGCTCTAAGTTGCTTCACACGATCGCCGGCAAGGGCCCCCGCCCCTTCCGGCCGCCTTATGGAAAGCTGAATCTCTGGAGCCTGGCTTACCTCCTTAAGAAAAAGCAGCCCCTTGTCTGGTGGACAGTGGACAGCGGGGATACCTGGACTCCCAAGCCGCCAGCGACACGAGTGGGAGACCTGCTCCTTCGGGAGGGAGGAGGTGTGGTCCTCCTCCACGATTTGGACCGAAAAAACCCCAAAGACGAAGAATGGACCCTGGAGTGCATTCAACAAACTCTTTCCCGCATAAAAAAAGAAAGGCCGGAGTGGAAGATTGGAACCATTTCCGAGCTTGGGCTTCCCTAAATTTCCACCGCCACGAACCGCGGTTTCAGAACGAAAAGAATGAGGTTGAACCCCCATTCTTACCGTTGATTCCCTGCATCAAGCCCCCTAGGCTTTTGTCTCGGTTAGGGTCTTAGCCCTTGCCATCCATGGATACTTCCAAAGGATTCCTTTAAAGGACTATGAAGATGAAAAAGAAGATTCTCGCTCTTGCTCTCGTTCTGTCGGCTGCGTTTGCCGGTTCCTGTGCATCCGGCCCCCATCAGTTGGCCCGCACCGTCGATGACTGGGACGCCAAGACCTATACCAACAGCCCCTGGATGAACGCTGCTCTTCACATTATCCCCGTGATCCCTCTTGCCCAGTTTGGCGCGCAAATCGGAGACTTTTTCGTGACCGACGCCTACTACTTCTGGTTCAAGGACGCATGGGATGGCAAAGGCACCGGCTTCAAGCATGCTGAGTTCCTCGGTGAGGACGGCCATCTGGAGAGCCTCCTCCTGGACGGCTCCAAGTTCCTCCGGATCTCGGACGGCGGCAAGTAAGCACTGTCTCACCCCGCCCCGGGCCCTTTGTTTTGGGAGGGGATGGGGCCTTTTGGAAGAGGGCGTTCCTTTGAGCGCCCTCTTCCAATTCCGGGTCTTCCAACCCCGGGTCTTCCAAGCGGATCTTCCAGGCCTCCCGAGTTTTCCCGGTTCTCCGCCTTGTCACTTTTCCGTTGCCGGCTCTCCTTTTCTCTCTCCCTGCCTTTGGTAATCGGTCAGCTCCGTCTCGATCCCATCCTCCAACTTGCGGACCCACCAGCCCACCTTGGGGGAGTACCAGAGAAGAGAGACCTTGTCGAGATAGATCCTGCCCGGAATCTCGAGTCGGGCGATCCTTCGAACACGAAGGCAATCAAAAGTCCCCGCACGCGTCCGAATCGGTTCCCTTGCCTCGCAGCGATAGATCACCCGAATCGGCTGGACCCCATCCTTGCTGATTTCCATGAATTGGGAAGACCAGGTTTTTCCCACCCAAAGGGGCCAGTGAAAAGCCGGGTCCGAGGGGAGGTAGCGCTTTTCGGGAGCGCCTTTTCCCATCCCTTCCCGCCATTCCCAGACGCCTCGGTCGGAGAGATCCGGACCCAGGACAAGGACGCTTTCCTTCTCTCCGTGCTTTTTTCCCTCGAGGAGGAGAAGACGCTCCTCAGGTCCTACCACAAGGACCCTGTAATGGAGAGGAATCCGAGATCCCCTGGAGAACTCATAGCGATCCCCGACCTCCCATCCGGGAACCGCCCAGGTTTTTGCCCCCTTCGGTGGACTTTTATCGGCTGAGAGGAGACCTTTTCCCCTTGGAATGGCATTCTTTGAAGTGGAACATGCCGATAGAAAGAAAGGAACCGATAGAAGAAGCAACGTGGAAAATGCCGATGGCAAGGAGTTCATAGCGAGGATCCTAACGATGGAGGGAAAAAACCGCGAGACAGCGGAAAAGGGAAATCCGGAATTCTCGGATTTCAACAAAATCTCCGATTATGCTTTTGAGTCCGAGCTTCACCCTCGTCTCCATTTCGGCCCAGTAACCATCCATTGAACCGATCCCAACCAAAGACCCAGCACAAAGAGAATCCGCCCAAAGTCGGCGAAAAGATCCGCTCTTCCCAGGCTGCCAAAAAGACCCACATCCTCACAGTGAATCTGGAGGAATACTTTCAGGCTGGGGCCCTGTCTCAAACCGTTCAGCGCAAACACTGGGAGCGCTTGGAGACACGCCTGCAAACCACAGTCCCCTTGATTTTGGAGCGCCTGGAAAAGGCCTCCGCCCAAGCCACCTTCTTCGTTCTGGGGTGGACCGCAGAGCAGCACCCCGAACTGGTGCAGATGATCCTGGACAAGGGGCATGAAGTCGCGAGCCGTGGGTTCTGGCACCATGGGTACCGGGAGGCGCCCCCCGAGGCTTTCCGGGAAGAACTGGAACGCACCAAGGAAGCCCTAGAGAAGGCAGGTGTCCCCATCGTCCATGGCTTCCGATCCCCCCGCTGGATCACGCGAGACGAGCTATGGATGTTGGATGTTCTCGGAGAGGAGGGTTACGCCTACGACGCCAGCGTCAACCCCATCCTGAGGCGCTTCGCCAACGACCCCCGTTTCTACTCCCTGCACCGGCATCGGCTGAGCACCTCCGACAACAGCATCATGGAGGTTCCCATCTCCACAGTCCCCTTCCTGGGGTTCCGGGTGGCGATCTCCGGAGGAAACTATTGGCGTCAGCTCCCGCAGTTCTTCCTCCGTCGTGCGATGAAACGCTGGTCCAGGACCAAGGACGACCCCCTTGTCCTCTACTTTTCTCCCTGGGAACTGGACCCAGAACAACCCCGCATCCAAGGCCTCTCCTCATTCAACCGTATCCGGCAATACCGGAACCTCGAAAAGACCCAAAAACTCCTGACCGAATCCCTGGAGCGGTACTCCTTTGTGAGCATTGCCCGATATCTCGGCCTCCCTCTCGAAAAACGCTTCGATCTTCCCCATTCCGTGGAAGCCCCCATCGAGTTCGTCCCCCGCGAAAAGACCACCATCGAGGAAGAGGTCACGCCAGTTTCGGTCGTCATCCCCCTTTACCAGGAAGAGCCGACCATCTCCTACCTCCACCGTTCCCTCAACGAACTCGAGGCGCGGGGAAAGGAGCGGTACAGCTTTGACTTCATCCTCGTCGACGATGGGAGCAAAGATGGAACCTTCGAAGCGCTCCAAAAGGAGTTTGGAGAAAAGGAAGGCTTCCAGATCCTCAAGCATCCACACAACAAGGGAGTGGCAGCCGCCATTCTGACAGGATTGCACGCCGCAAAAAACGAGATCGTCTGTTCCATGGACTGTGACTGTTCCTATGACCCAGCTCTCTTGCTGGACATGATCCCCGAACTCCAGGACGCCGATCTAGTGACGGCCTCACCCTACCACCCCCAAGGAGAAGTCTTCAATGTCCCAGGTTGGCGGCTCCTGCTCTCAAAAAACCTTTCCCGCCTCTACAACCTGGTGCTCCGCGCCCGTCTCCACACCTACACAAGTTGCTTCAGGGTCTATAGAAAATCCAAGGTGATCTCGCTGAACCCCTCCCACTCCGATTTCCTTGGTATCGCCGAGCACCTCCTGCTGGTCATCCAAAAGGGAGGTAGGGTCAAGGAACATCCAGCGACCCTCGAGTCCCGCCTTCTCGGAGTGTCCAAGATGAAGACAATCCGTACGATTTTCGGGCACTTGAAGTTGCTCGGCCGGGCCCTTTTTGGAACGCTAGGGAGTCCCGAGAAAGAAAGGGAGATTTCTTCGGAATTCCCTCCCGTTCCTTCTGAACAAAAAGTCCCCGACTTGTCGAGAGAAGAAGAGAAGGTTCACTAACCTCCATCTGCTCCCCCATTGACGCCAACCATCCTGAATGCCACCAAAGCAGAAGCCGCTGCTAAGCCTTTCGCTCGATGCAGACAACCTCTGGTCTTACATGAAAACCCATGGAGACCCGGGTTGGGAGAACTATCCAACCTACCTTCCGACCCTCGCCCAGCATGCCCTGCCCCTCCTGGAGAAGCATGGGCTCAAAATCACCTTCTTCCTGGTAGGGCGGGATGCCCAGGACGAGAGGAACAAAGAGGCCCTCCATGCCCTCGCCCAGGCGGGCCATGAGATCGGGAACCATTCCTACGAGCACGAGCCCTGGCTGCACGAGTACTCCAGGGAGCAATGCAGGGAGGAGATCGCCTCGGCGGAAGAAGCCATCTTTGAAACAACGGGGCAGCGAACGCGAGGATTCCGAGGGCCAGGCTTTTCCCTAAGCCAAGGCATCCTGGAGACGCTCCAGGAACGGGGCTATCGCTACGACGCATCCACCTTTCCCACCATCCTGGGTCCAATTGCCAGGCTCTATTATCTGCACAAATCCAAAAACCTCCCCAGGGAGGAACGCAAGAAGCGGGGGCGCCTCTTTGGGCGTTTCCGGGATGGGATGCGCCCCCTCAAACCGTACCGCTGGGAACTCTCCGGCGCCGGGAACTCCCCCCTGGTAGAGATTCCGGTTACCACCATGCCCCTCTTCCGGGTCCCCATCCATCTCAGCTACATCCTCTACCTGGCAACCAAGAGCCGCCCCCTCGCCCGCCTCTATTTCAAAAATAGCCTCCGTCTCTGCAAACTTCTCCGAGTCGAACCCAGCATCCTCCTTCACCCCCTCGACCTTCTGGGAGGAGACCTCGTCCAGGGGCTCGATTTTTTCCCCGGAATGAACAAGGACACTGCCTGGAAGACGGAGCTGTTCGAGGAATTTTTGCGCTTTTTGAAAAAGAAGTTCATGATTGTCTGCATGCGAGATCATGCAGAAACCATCCTCGAACGCTCCCAGGCTGAGCGGGCCCGAGCCCTCCCTCTACTCCGACCGGAGGGGCTGCAGTGAGGAGAAAACGGGTGGACATCGTCTTTGGTACTCGGCCCGAAGCCATCAAGTTGGCCCCCGTCATCCAGCGGCTCAGGGAGGACGATTCTCTTTGGACCAGGGTCGTGGTCACTGCGCAGCATCGGGAACTGTTGGACCAGGTCCTCGTCCCCTTCGGTATCCAGCCGGATGTGGACCTGGACCTGATGCGACCGGACCAGGACCTCAACCTGCTCGCTTCCCGAGCCATTCGGGAACTGGGCGCCCGCTACCAGGAGGACAGGCCGGACCTTGTCCTGGTCCAGGGAGACACGACGACCGCCTTTTGCGCGGCCCTCTCCGCCTTTCACTTGGATATTCCTACCGGCCATGTCGAAGCAGGCCTCAGAAGCGGGAACCGCAAACAACCCTTCCCCGAAGAGGCCAACCGGCGCATGGTCTCGGCCTTCGCGGATCTGCATTTCTCGCCAACAGCGACCTCGACGGCCGCGTTGAGGCGAGAAGGCGTCCCCGAGGCGCAGATCTTCGAGACAGGAAACACCGCCATTGACACCCTTTCGATGGTCCTCGCCTCCCAAGAATGGAACCGGGAACCCCGACCGAGCATCCTTGTGACTCTTCATCGGCGTGAAACCTGGAAGGGAAGCACGGGAGGAAGCTTCGAAGGGATCCTCCAGACCTTGGCCGGCTTCGCCAGATCCCACCCGGAGATCCGCCTTTTGTACCCCGTTCACCCCAATCCCAACGTCCGGGGTCCGGTAGCCAAACTCTGCGAAGGCATCCCCAATTTCGAACTCGTCGACCCCCTTGACTATGTCCCCTTCCTCAGGGCCATGGCGGAGGCCCGGGCGATCGTCTCAGACTCGGGGGGAGTGCAGGAAGAGGCCCCCTCCCTCGGAGTTCCGGTTCTGGTCGTGCGCGACGTCACCGAGCGTCCCGAGGGCCTGTTCCCCGGGGGAAACCGTTTGGTCGGAACCGAGGCCCAGGACCTCCACCAGGCTCTCGAAGGAATCTTCAAGAGCCCACCCCCGGAGGATCGGAGTTTTCCCCAGCCCAACCCCTTTGGGGACGGTCGGGCAGGACAACGTATTCATGGCGCCATCCGCCATTTCTTTTTCGGAGAAGAGAGGCCTGAGCCCTTCCTCCCCGCCCAAATCTTTGAGTAAAACGCAACCCAGCAAGGAACCAACATGAGCAAGATGAACCTTCCTAGCGATGCAAACGCCAGCGGCCGCAGCTTTGGAGAGGAAGAGCGAAAGGAGTTGATGCAAGTCCTCGAATCCGGAACTCTCAACTGCACCCGGGGGCGGACCGTCATCGCATTCGAAAAAGAATTCGCCGAACTTCACGGGGTCCCCCACGCCCGCTGCGTGACTTCGGGGACGGCCGCGGTCCACACAGCCGTCAACGCCATCGACCCCGAACCGGGGGACGAGATCGTGACGACCCCCATTACGGACATGGGAGCCCTCACCCCAATCGTTTACCAGTCGGCCATACCTGTCTTCGCCGACACGGACCCCGTAACGATGAATGTGACCGCCGAGACCATCGAGCCTTGCCTCAGCGCACGGACCAAAGCCGTCATCGTGACGCATCTCTTTGGGAACCCTTGTGAGATGGGCCCCATTATGGAACTCTGCAAGGCGCGCGGAATCCCCGTCATCGAGGACGCTGCCCAGGCTTTTCTCTCGGAGATCGACGGAAAAAAGGTCGGCACCATCGGGGACATTGGTTGTTTCAGCTTCCAGCAGGGCAAACACATGACCACGGGCGAGGGTGGAGTGGTGATCACCAAAGACGACACCCTCTTCCGTCGGATGAAACTCTTTTCCGACAAAGCCTGGCCCTACGGCGAGGCCAACCCCGACCACGAGTTTCTCGCGCTCAATTACCGCATGACAGAACTGCAAGGAGCGGTGGCCTTGGGGCAACTCCACAAGCTCGAAAAAAATGTCGCCCAACGAATCCGCACGGCCGAGCGCCTCAGCGCGGCCCTCGAGGGCATCCCCGGCCTCATCCTCCCCAAGGCCCCCAAGGGCGGCAAGCACACCTATTGGCGCTACCCCCTCATGGTCGACGAGACCAAGATCAAGGGAGGCCCGGACCTCCTGGGAGCCAGGCTCAAGGAGCAGGGGGTTTACTGCGCTCCGCGCTACATCGTCAAACCCGCCTTCGAGTGCAAAATCTTCATAGACCAGGTCACCTTCGGTCGGAGCGGTTTCCCCTTCCGCGGTCCCCATATGGAAGGAAGAGAGGAGATCCGTTATGACCGAGCCAACACGCCTGGAGTGATCGAAGCCCTCTCCAGAGTGGTGGTGATCCCCTGGAATGAAAAAATCGAAGACAAGCACGTGGATTGGATCGCCGAGATGATCAAAAAGACCGTCGCGGAACTCAGCATGGTGGGAGAAGCCCAATGAGCGATCAGCGTCCCCTCAAGCTCGCCTTGATCGGCGCGGGCCGCATTGCCCAGGCCTACATCGAGGCATTCCAACGCAGCGAACTCCTCCATTTGGCCACCGTGGTCGAACCCCGGGAAGACGCCGGAAAGGCGGTCGCCGAAGAAGCGAAGGCACATTGGTATCCCTCCTTCGATCATCCTGGAGTCCTCGAGGGCGTGGATGGAATCATCCTCTGCCCCCCTCCCGCCACACATTTCGAGATTGCAAAATACTTTCTGGAGCAGGGCAAACCCGTCCTCTGTGAGAAACCTCTGACGATCCGTTCCGAGGACTCCAAGGCCCTCGTCGACAAAGCCGCCGAAAAGGGGCTCGTCCTGATGATGGCCTCCAAGTTTCGTTATGTGGACGACCTGATCCGCGCCAAGAGCCTGATCGAGACCGGTGCCATAGGAACCCCCGTTCTCTTGACCAACGGCTTTGTCGCCCGGGTGGACATGCGCGGGCGCTGGAACTCCGACCCCGAGATCGCAGGAGGAGGCGTCCTCATCGATAACGGCAGTCACTCAGTGGACATCGCTCGATACCTCCTTGGCCCCCTGACCGAAGTCATGGGACGCGTGGGGCTCCCCGCCCAGGGGCTCCCCGTCGACGAGTCTTTTTTCTTCGATGCACGCACAGAGGAGGGAGCCCACTGCCGATTCGAGCTGAGCTGGAACCACTGGATGGACCTCCCCTACTACCTGGGAGTCTACGGAACCGAGGGGGTCCTCCAAGTTGGCTGGAAAGGCTCCCGCCTCAAGCAAAACAGCAGCCCCGATTGGATGCCCTTTGGCAAGGGTTACGACAAGATCGCCGCCTTCTTTGGGAAGCTGAACAATTTCGCCCGCGCGATCCAGGGCCTGGAGGAGCCTCTGATCCAGCCCGAAGACGCCCTGGCCTCCGTTCAAGTGATCGAGGCGGTCTACAAATCCGCGGAAACCAAATGCTGGACCAAGGTGGCCCAATGAGTAAAGACAACCCTGGCTGGGCTCACGAAAGTGCGATTCTGGAGGACGGAGTCATCCTCGGCCCTGGGACTCGAGTATGGGACAACGTCCACATCCGGCATGGAGCCAGCCTGGGGAGGGATTGTATTGTGGGCGAAAAAACCTATATCGCCTATGACGTCCCCATCGGGGATTTCGTCAAGATCAACGCAAACGTTTATATCTGTGCCGAGGTGGAAATCGAAGATTTCGTCATGATCGCCGCCCACACGGTGTTTACCAACGACCTCTATCCGCGCTCAGGCAACCTCGCCCTGGACGGCCTCGAGACTTCGGACGTCACCGAAGAAACCCTCAAAACCCGTGTCCGGCGTGGAGTGACCATCGGGGCCAACGCCACCATCGGACCAGGGATCGAGCTTGGCGAATTCTCGATGGTCGGAATGGGCTCGGTCGTTACCAAGGATGTCCCTCCTCACACTCTAGTCCTCGGCAACCCCGCCCGCCCACGGCGCCTCCTCTGCAGCTGCGGGCATCCCCTCTTCGAGGAGATCCCCATCGATCAGGCTTCTCCCTCCCAGGACGGCCCGGAGGAGACCTGCCACCGTTGTGAGCGTCGTTGGCGTCGAAGCCACTGCAACCTGGTCCTCGAACGAGACCCCTTCGCTACATGAGATGCGCCGTGATCGGGGGCGGCCTCCTCGGCCTGCAACTCGCCCGAAAGCTGCTGGCAAAGGGGCACCAGGTCCACATCTTCGAGGCTTCCCCCTTTGTTGGAGGCCTCTCCGCGCCAAGGGACTACGGGAGCTTTGTTCACGACCGCTTCTACCACGTCATTCTTCCCCAGGACCTCGAGACCCTGGCCTTGATTGACGAACTCGGCCTCAGCGACAGGCTGCGCTGGTCCAAGGCCCGGACTGGCTACAGTTACAACAAACGCATCCATCCCATGAACGGGATCCTGGATTATCTTTTTTTCCCCGCCCTCGGTTTCTTCCAAAAACTTCGTCTTGGACTCGGCCTACGAAAGGTCCGTGGAATCCAGGACCCCGGCGCCCTCTATGACCAGAGCGCCAAAGACTGGTTGACAGAGCTTTTCGGGCCCCAGATTTACCAGCGCTTCTGGGCACCCCTCTTGCGCGCGAAATTCGGCGCTTATGCCGACAAAGTGGCGGCGGTTTTCCTCCACGCCACCATGCAGCGCCTCCTCGCCGCCCGCTCCGGTCTGGCCGAAAAGGATTCCTTCGGTCACCTCCAGGGAGGGTACGCCATCCTTTTCCGAGCCCTGACCCAGGACCTCGAGTCCAAAGGTGCCAGCATCCATCTGAGCACCCCGATTCAAGCGATCCAAGAAGACCCATCCCCAGGTTGCAACCTGACAAGCCATGGTCCCCTTGGCCTCCAGACCCAAACCTTCGACCAGGTTTATTTCACAGGCCCCACCGAGACCGCCCTCTCCCTCGCCCAAGGAAAGGCCAGGCTCCACGCCCAGGAAACCCTCAATGCCCACCCCTCTGGGGGGACCTACCTGGGAGTCCTGTGCGCCCACCTCGTCCTCAAAAAAAGCCTGAGCCCTTATTACATCCTCAACCTGGACGAACCGGACGTAGACCTCACCGGAGTCATCGAATTCTCCAACCTCTGCGACCGTGAAGCCGAACTCGCTGGAAACCACCTCGTTTTCCTCCCTCGCTACCTCCCCAGCGACGACCCATCCTTCGCAAAGAGCGACGACGAACTCCTCCCCGGCTTTCTTACCCAAGCCCAAAAACTCTTCCCCAGTCTTCAGGACAAGGACATCGTCTCCATGGGCCTGGAAAGAGCCCCTCGGGTCCAACCCCTCCCCATCGCAGGCAATCCCCCTACCCAGGATGAGCTACCCAAGGGCTCCTTCCGCCGCCCCTTCCAAATCCTGAACACTTCCCTCCTCGCCTGCGCAACCCTGAACAACAACGAGGTTTTGGGGCTTTGCAAGAAAAGTGCTGCCCTTTTTCCATCGCCCTGATCCAGAAGCAAAGAAAGGGTTCCGAGGTTTTTCCGCCCCTTTTCTTTGAATTCCGCCGTTTTC
>DROQ01000060.1 GCA_011321845.1 Planctomycetota bacterium
CCGCCGATGACAGCGGTCTGGCCGCTGATGAGGAGCATCTTGGTGTGGATCGTGCTGGAGGAAACACGGGGAAGGGCAATGGACCCCGACCCAGCCGAACCCCCGGCCCCGACCGTAAAGACATCGAACCCCGTGGGAGCGAGAGGGGGACCGCCGGAGCCGCTCAGACTCTCGGCTTCGGGAATGACTTCCAGCTCGACCTTGTCCTCGCCCGGGATGATGTGGGGAACGATCAAGAGCTGGAACCCCGTCTGCACCGGAGAGCCCGAGGCCTCTTCGACCACGAGCTGGAGCCCACCGGCCTGCCCCTGCTCGGCGCTTGCCTGAGCATAGCGAACCGTATCTCCCACGAAAATCGTTCCGGGCTGGTGGTCCAGGACGATGAGCTTGGGAGCCTGGACGATTTCCGAGGTTTTATCCTGTTTGAGCAGCGTCAGGACCGCCTGAACGCCGGTGAAGTTGAGAGCACCAAAAATGGTGTCGGGAACCGTCGTCGTCGTGCTCGCATTCAAGGAGGAATCCGTGAAGGGACCCCGTCCGCTGTCGTTGGCGATCAAACTATCTTCCCAGCCACCTCCACCGAGGTTGAAGGGAAGGCGGGTGGGGATCTGCCCCAGTCCCACCGAGGCTTGCCAGCCGGTGTCCCCGATGTTCACTCCGTAGTCCAGGACATCGGTGTTCTTTGTGGTGACGAATTTGACATCGACGAAGACCTGCTTGGGCTCTACATCCACCTCCGAGATCAGCCGTCCGATCTCGTCCAGGACGGGCTTGGTGTCCTTGATGAAGAGGACGTTTTGCCCATCGATGTATTCGATGCTCCCCGAAGGCGAGAGCATGCGGTTCAAAGCCTGGAGGAGGGTGAAGGATTGGGCGGGGTCCCCTTGCGGAAGGTTGAATTTGCCCTTCACATACTGCGATTGGATCTGGGGAACGAAGACGCCCTTGGGCCTGATGTAGCGGAGCTGGAAGCTCTTCAAAACCAGCTGATTGACCAAGGTGGAGGGGGAGACGACCCGGAGGATGTTCCGGTCCTCCTCCACAACCGTATATCCCAGGGTCTTGGCAATCTGGTTCAAGGCGTCCTTCCAGGGAACGTCCCGCAGGCGCAGGGTGATGTTTCCTTGGACTTCGGGAGCCGTGATGATGTTGGCACCCGAGATCCTCGCAATCGCGTCAATGACCTTGGTGATCGGAGCATTGTCGAAGGCGAACCGCACCCTCGGGGGCTTCTCGATCTTGAGGACATTGGGACCCACCTGAACCACGACACACTTGGCCTTCTCGGCGGCGAGGTTCAAAGCAGTGCGCCAATGGACGTTTTTCAATTTCAGGGTGACACGGGTGTCAATGCCTTCATCGATCACGATGTTGATCCCGGCCCGCCCACGAAGGAACTCCACAACGTCCTTCAGGGGGCGATCACGAAGATCAAGATCTCGGACGATGGCCTTGCGATCACCGACGTTCTGACCGTTTCGGCCCTGCTGCACGAAGGATGCTGTCGCAGTCGAAACGAAGAGTGCCCCCGTCAATAGGGAAGCGACAAGAGGGAGTTTTAATTTCATAGAAGACATTCCGATCCACCTTCCACAAGGGATTGGGTTCTCTGTTCTTGCGCGCGAACTCTCAAAGGGGGGGAGAACACGCTTTCTCCTCACTCTTCGGCAAGGGGTCACCTCCGACTTGACGAAAAGTCTCAAATCGAGGCAGAACCAACAAAAAAAGCCGGAGCGCTCGCGCTCCGGCTTTTCGTTTGTGGGCTTTCAGGCTGCTACCGGACCCTCTTCCGAATAGCTACTCCCTTGAAAAGGAACTCACACCACTCCTCGCCCACCTTCTTGAGGAAAAGGTCAGCGTCCAGAGGATCTCCCTCCTGGAAAGTCTTGCCGTTGACAATCGCCGTCGAAAGCCCCCTTCCGATCACAATCGTCCCCGTGATGTCCAACTTCAACCTGGAGAATTCCTGGCCGACGCGGGCTTTTTTGTAGAGGGCCTGGATCCTCCCTGCCACCTCCTTCCTTGGGTCGCGCGAGGGGAAGACGAGGTGCTGCTCCACCTCGGAGAATTTATCGACCGCGTCATCGAGACGACCTTCGATCAGGGAGTCCTCCAGGTAGCGCCGGATGGTGTTCAACTCGCTCATCGTGAGGCCTACGGATTTCTCCTTGCCCTTCTTCTCCATCGCGTCAATGACATCCCTCACCTCCCGCTGGAAGCGATAGCTGATGGACTGGTCGGTGAGGAGTTCCTTCTCCTGCACTTCGAGAATCTTCTCCTTGATCTTGACCAGCAATTTCGAAGCTTTTCTCGAGAACTCGAAGCGTTCCAAGACGACCTTGGTCTCCCTGGCCCGCTTCTTCAGTTCCCGGATCTGGGCGACCTGGTTCAGGAGACCCTTGAGGATTTCTTCTTGCTCCTTTCTGGGCAGTCTTCCAACGGCTCCGCTGCCTTCCACACCAAGGACATCCGGCCTTGGATCCACAAAGATATCCCGGCGGGAACGTTTGCCTTTGAAAACATACTCGTCGATGTTGATGCTCGCCCGCTCCTTGAAGATCTTCTCCCGGAGCCGTGCCTTTTTGCGGGCATAATCGGGAATGGGAACTTGTTTCTTCCCAGCCTTCTTGTTGTAGACAAAGGTCTCGATCGTCATGGAATAGGCATGGAAGATGTCACCCAGGACACCCTTTCCCCGCTTTCCGGCGGTGATTTTGAAGTTGGTGACCCGCACAAAGCGCTTATAGGACTCGAAGGCGTTCATGAATTTCATGAACTGCCAAAGCGTCCCAGAAAAATTCATCTTGTAGGTGAATTTGGAGAACGCTCCCTTGGACCGCCCACCCTTTCCAGGCGTTAGAGTTTTGAGAGCGATTCCCGAGGACTTAGCGAAGGAAGTCACTGTTCTCGCGAAATCGTTGAGCTCAGCCGCCTCGGGAAGAATCTTCACATACTCCTTGAGATTTTCTCGAAGAACGATGACCGCCTCTTCATCCTTGGGGATCCTGGCCTTTTTCGCTGCGGCTTTTTGGATCTTGGTCTCGAGGGTTTCGATGGTCGCCTTTTCCTCGTCGATCTTCCCACGAGCCCAATAGACGCCACCAAAGGCGAGCCCCGAAAGAACTACGCCCGAGAGGGCGAAGATCAGAATCAGCTTGTTTTCGCTGAGGTTTGCCATCAGAGTCTCTCCTCCCCTACTTCTTCTTCTTTTGATTTTTCGACCAAGCGGAGGAAGGTTTCATCCTTAGGTCCAGCTTGAAGCTGATCGCTGCTTGGGGCTCTTTCTTTTCGTTCGTGACGACACGACCACCGGGAGCGTTGATCGAGAGGAAGTCCTTGAAGAACTCCTTGTCGTTTTTGAGGTCGTCGAGGTAGTTCGCCTGGCGGGAGAACTGACCGGTCGCGACTTTGGCGGCGAGGGTCATGCTCGGACCTCTGCGCCCGGATCCCGTGTTGGCGGACATATTGCTGAACCAGACCCAATGCCGCTCGGTGTTCCCTTCGTTGAAGGTGATATCGACGAACTGGTCGAGGGTCTTGGTCCAAAGAAGCCTGGAGTTGGCAATCTTTTGGATCGTCTTGGAACGCTTTTCATATTCCTTGCGTTCCGCAACCAGGGCGTCGTCCCGCTTGGCCCAAACCTCGAGGTTTTTGAGCTTCTCTTCTTTGGAGATCCTTTTCGCCTCGATCACTTTGAACTCGTTCAGGTAGACGTGCCCGAAGTAAACGAAGGAAGCGCAGACCACAATCAGGGAAAGGAGAAGAGATCCGAAGACCTTGAACGAGGTCCTCTCCTTCTTCCTGTATTCTTGGGGTAATAGATTGATCTTGATCATCGTTGTTTCCCTCAGATTGCCCGAGCAGCGAGCCCAACGGAGACAGCCAGTTGCAAGGCGGACTGGTTCAAAGTTTCGATGTCCACATTCTCAGATCGGATTTTCAGGCCCTCGATGGGATTCCAGATCCGTGTCTTCTTCTCGAAGAGAGTGTCGAATTCCTCTTCCAAACCGGGGAACATCGAGCCCCCTCCTGAGAGGTAGACCTGGTCCACCACCCCGTCATATTGGTTCTCGAAGAAATCAAAAGAGAGGTTGATCTCGTTACCGAGGTCCTCGATCAAGGAGAGAACCGCCTCGCGGATTTCCTCGGCTTGATCCTTGGGATCCCGCTTCATGGCTTCCGCTTCATAGAGATCGACCCCCATCCTGCGCATGATCGCGTTGGTGAAGTCGTCTCCCCCGATATAGATCTCACGGGCGAAAAGGCTCACATCGTTCCTCAGGATGTTGATGCTGGTCTTGCTTGCACCGATGTCCACGAGGCCGAGAATCCGCCCATCGTCCACGAGGCCCGGGGCCAGCATCTCGTTGAGTTCAAACGCGTTTCCGACGGCAAACGCGTCCACATCGATCGCCAGGGGATGAACCCCGAGATCGATGAGCATTTGGGCCTGATCCTCCACCAGGCTCTTCTTCACCCCGACCAGGAGAACCTTCATCTCCGTCGATTCTTCTCCTTCGCTTGCGGGAAGATCCATCAACTTCTGGCATTGCAGCTCAACCTCGTCCAAGTCGAAGTGGATGTACTTGTCGGCTTCGAACCGGATTGCGTCCTGGAGGTTGGCCTCGGACATCTGCACCATGTTGATGTAGCGAACGATGACGGACTTGCCGCTCACCGCGGTTACGACCTTCTTGGTTTTGAACCTGCACTGGTCGAAGAGCTGCCGAATCGCGTCGGGTCGCGCAGCTTCGTTCTGGACCTCGATCTGTCCATAACCCGTAATGATGTAGTCGTATTTGTCTCTCGTGATCTCGACAGCTTTGATACAAGAACTCCCGAGATCGAGTCCAATCACACTTTTTCGGCCTTTTAGCATTTGCCCCCCAATGAGGTTCAGCCGTCCCGATCGCGGAATTGGAATCGGGACCCAAGCAACCCTTTCGACCCTCAAGCAAGGAGATCTTTAGCCGGGATTCGTCGGGGGGGGGCCAGGCCGGGCGCTTACTCTTCGCCGAAGCCTTTTTGAATCAAGGAGGCGATGGCCTCCGCCGCTTCCTGGGCTTTCTCCCCTTCGGCGAGAATCACCAGTTCGGTCCCTTTTTCAGCGGCAAGCATCATCAGCGACATAATGGACTTGGCGTCCACCACCAAATCCCCATTGGCAACGGAAATTTTGCAAGGAAAGCGATTGGCCTCGAGGACGATTTGATGCGCCGGTCGCGCATGGAGTCCTTGACTGTTGACAATTTGGACTTTGACTTCTGCCCTACTCAATTTCTGAAAAACCCTTTCCTTCTTGTTCGCGGGTGCTTTGCCCTATAGCCAGGAATGACTTGCCGGAAATGACTGGCCGGAAATGACTGGTCAGGAGTAACTGTCCAGGAAGGACTGGCCGGGAATGACGCGGGTTAAACACCACTCATTTCTTTGAACAGGTCGAGGATTTCTTTCTGGTTTTTACATACCTTCGCGAAATTGCGGAAATCCGGATTGCGGGAGATGGTCGCGATCCACCTCATGAGCGCCAGGTGTTCCTCGGGGGCGTCCACGGGTCCCTCGACGAGAAAAATCAGA
>DROQ01000061.1 GCA_011321845.1 Planctomycetota bacterium
AGATCGCCAGGCAGATCAATGGATACGAGATCCAGATCACGGAGCTGCTGTTCCAAGGAGTTCTCGACCCCTTGACGCCCGAGGAGCTGGCCGGGGTCTTTACCTCCCTGGTCTTCGAGGAACGACGGGGCACCGAGTGCCTCGCCCACTTCTCCAAACACCAGAAAAAGATCATCCATGACGTGGACCAGGCGGTCCGCCGCTTCATTTCCATCGAGATGGCCAACGGATTCGAAAAGCACATCAAGCTGCCCGATTTCGGACTCTTCCCCGCGACCCTGGCCTGGTGCCAGGGCTACCCCTTCGAGGATCTCTCCCATTACACCACGGCCCCCTCGGGGGACCTGGTTCGCACCTTCAGGATGGCCATCCAGATGCTCCGGCAGCTCCAGCACGCCCTGACCAAGGACTACCCCCTCCACCAAAACCTGGAGTACGCCCGCATCATGATGAACCGGGATGTGGTGGACGCCAAACGACAGCTCGAACTGGGTTGAGAACTGCCCGGCCTCTGGGCTTCAGTCCTGGGCGCCCCGTTTCAGGAACTCCGCGATCTGTGCGTAAGAGTCCTCGTAAGCGGCCTGCCCCCGGCCGTAAGGATCGGGGATGTCCAGGGTGACAAAGCGCTCCCGGGAGACACCGAGGGGGAGAGCCATGGGCTCGACCATGGCGAGGTGGTAGGGCTCCATGCAAAGGATCAGTTCCGCCTCCTCCACATCTTCGAGGGAGAGACGACGTGCACGGTGGCCCCTGAGATCCACCCCGAACCGCTGGGCGACCGAGAGACCTTCTTCAGGAACCCGGTTGCCGGGGACGGCGTGGGTCCCCGCCGAGGAAACTTCCTCGCACCCAAGGACCTGACGCAGGTATCCCTCGGCGAAGGGAGAACGGCAGAGATTGCCCGTGCAAACGACGAGAATCCGGGTGTCCCCGGAAAAGGGGGCGCCGGCCTCACTCATCGTTTTTTCCGTGCATAGCGAGGCGAGCCCGCCCAACCGAATTTGCGGCGGAGGATCTTGTAGAAATCTTCGGCCTCCAGGGTCAGGAGGCGGAACCGGACAGGGGAGATGTCGAGGACGATGCGGTCTCCGCCACGGGCCTTGTAACCTACCTGCCCGTCGAGAGACAGCTCGCCGACCTCCTTACCCAGGCGGCCTTCGACCTCCAGGGTGACTCGCCCCGAGGAGGGTACCACGAGAGGCCGCACTGGCAGGGCATGAGGCGCGATGGGCGAAAGGACCAGGGCATCGACCTCCGGTGACAAGATCGGTCCGCCCGCGGCGAGGCTATAAGCGGTGGAACCCACGGGCGTAGCGACGATCAGCCCATCTCCCACATAGGTCGTCACATAGCGGTCGTCGATACGGACGCTGACCTCGACCAGGGAGGAATGATTGCTCCTGTGGATCACCACATCGTTCAGGACGAGAACCGCTTCGCTCGCGCCGGGAGGCCAACACTCGAGCATGAGTCGCTGCTCCTCGGGGAGCTGCCCGCTGAGGGCCTTCTCCAGAACCGGGCGCAGGGACTCCTGGGTCGCTTCGGCGAGGAAACCCAGCTTGCCCATGTTGATCCCCAGAGTGGGGATCTGATGCCGTTTCAGCCGACGGGCCGCGGAAAGAATGGTGCCGTCGCCACCGAAGGCAAAGAGGAGATCCGCATCATACTGACTGAGATCCTCCTCGTGATCCAGACAGACTCCCACAACCTCGGAGCGCTCCTCGATCCAGGGAAGGAAGCCGTCCAGGAGGCGACGCACCTTGCCCTTTTTGGGATCGCCAAGAAGCAAAACTCTGGGGAGTCCACCCCTACGCATCCTTTCTCCTTTTACTTTGGACCTGCCCCCAAAGGATTCGGGGTCATGAATTCGAGGTCATGCTTCAAACGGCCTATGCATTGGGTCTCCGTAAGCGGGAGACAAAGTGGTGCTGCACTTCGAGTCCTCGGAGTTCTTCCTGGGCGGCTCTGGCGATGCCCTCGGCGTCCAACCCCAGGTCCTGCAAAAGTTCGGCGCGGGAAGCGTGTTCCTGGAAGGCGTCGGGGATTTCGAGGATTCGAACGCGGGGGAGGGGGCCGGGCCCAAGCCCATGGAGGCACTGCAGGAACATCGACCCGAAGCCGCTGCAGCGTGCATGATCGGCAATCGTCAGCACGAGGGGGAAGCGCCGCCTCAGGTCGTCCACCATCTCCTCGTCAAAGGGTTTGGCGAAACGCGCGTTCACGACCTCGGCGGAAATCCCTTGCCGCTGGAGCATTTCGGCCGCCTCCAAGGCCGGTTCCACCTCGCTGCCGTAGGCAACGAAGGCCAGCTCCTTCCCTTCTCGGAGGGTCTGGGATTTTCCCAGCTCGATGGGAGGACGGTCGGCAGACAGCAACTCCGGAGCCGTTCCCCGAGGGAACCGGAGGGCAGCAGGCTTCCCGAGCCTCAGCGCAAAATCCAACATCATCCCCACCTCGACCCCATCCATGGGAGCCATCAGGACGATCCCAGGAATGGTGCCCAAATACGCCAGGTCGAAGATCCCATTGTGGGTGGCCCCGTCCTCCCCGACGACCCCGGCCCGATCCAGGGCGAAGACCACCGGAAGGTCCTGGAGGAGCACCTCCTGAAAGATCTGGTCGTAGCCCCGCTGCAAGAAGGTCGAATAGATGGCGACGACCGGTTTGAGACCCGAATCGGCCAACCCGGAAGCGAAGGCGATGGCGTGCTGCTCCGCGATACCCGCATCGAAGCAGCGCCCCGGAAAAACCTCCTGAAAGGCGGCGACCCCCGTGCCCTCAGGCATGGCCGCAGTGATGGCCACCACCCGCTCGTCCTTTTTTCCTTCCTCGATCAGGGCCTGGGAGAACCAGCCCGTCCAGGCCTTTCTCTGAGTGCTCCGGGGTTTCGAGGGGATGACCACCGGAGGCTCGGTCGCCGCCGTTCGCGGTCCCCCTTTCTTGATCGGGTTGGGCTTGGCCGCGTGGGCTCGATCGGGTCGGTTCTCGGAGCCGGGGACACCCTTGCCCTTCTGGGTCTTCACATGGCAGAGGACCACCCCCGGAAGATCGTTCACCTGCTGGAACGTGTCGATCAGGGAATCGAGGTCATGCCCGTCGATGGGTCCGAAATACTCGGAGCCCAGTGCTTCGAAAATATGCCCAGGAGCGATCGTCGTCTTCAGCAGTTCCAGGCCGTCGATGAGCCCCCGGTCGATCTTTTCGCCCACGAGGGGAACGGACTGCAGCAACTGGTGGACCGCCTTCTTGGCCTTCTGGTAGAGGGCCCCCGCACGCACCTTGCTCAGATAGCTGGAGAGCGCGCCGACCGTCTTGGAGATCGACCAGTTGTTGTCATTGAGGACGACCAGCAGGTCCGTCTCCTCGGCCCCACCATGGTTCATGGCCTCGAAGGCCACCCCGCAACCGAAGGCCGCGTCCCCCACGACCGCGACCACCTTGCGCTTGCGCCCCCGGATCTGATCGCCCTTGGCGATCCCCAGCGCCGTGCTGATGGCGGTCCCGGCGTGGCCCATGGTGTAGACGTCATAGGGCGACTCGAAACGGTTCGTGAAGCCCGAAAGCCCCCCCTTCTGACGGAGAGTCCACATCTGCTCCTTGCGTCCCGTCAGGATCTTATGGGGATAACACTGGTGCCCCACGTCAAAGATCAAGCGGTCCTCGCGAAAGTCGAAGAGGTAGTGGAGGGCCAGGGTCAGTTCGACCGCACCCATCCCCGAGCCCAAATGCCCTCCGGTCGTTCCCACGACCTCCAGAATGTATTCCCGGATCTCTTCGGCGAGCTGCGGAAGATCCGCCCGGTCCACCTTCTTGAGGTCTTCCGGCCATGAAATCGAATCTAAGATTCCTGCCACGTCCATTCTCCTACAAGGGCTATTCCCTTGAATGCCAGAATGTTGGGGGATGAAGCCACGTAATTCCAGGGAGATCCGAAGGAATCGCCGGGATCCGGAGAAGGCCGGTTCCGCGAGGATTCCCTCAGTATCCCCGGGAGACCACGAAGAAAGCCAATTCCTTCAAAAAATCCACCTGTGGATGGGAGCCAGGAAGGGACTCCAGCGCGGAGATCGCCTCGGAGACAAGGGCGCGAGCCTGCCGCATACTCTCCTCCACTCCCAGGCAGGCGACCCAGGTCGCCTTGCCCGCCTCCTCGTCTTTGCCCGCCGTTTTCCCCAACTCGGCTGCGCTCCGGGTCTGGTCCAGACAGTCGTCTACGATCTGAAACGCGAGACCCAAAGCCCGACCATAGCTCCGGAGGGACTCCACCAGGTGCGGCGCACCTCCCCCCAACAAAGCCCCCACCCCCAAGGCAGCCTCGATCAAGGCCCCTGTCTTGCGCCGATGGATCTCCTCGACCTCCTTCAACTCGGGCTCTCCCCCCTCAGCCTCCAGGTCCAGGGCCTGTCCCCCCACCATCCCCGCCGCTCCACCAGCCTCCGCGAGGAGGCGAAGAGCCTTCATTTTCCGGTCCGCGGGAGCAGGCCCCTTGGCAAGACTCTCGAAGGCCAGGGTGAGGAGGGCGTCCCCCGCGAGCACCGCCATGGCTTCACCAAAAGCCTTGTGCACCGTGGGCCGCCCTCGCCGAAGTTCGTCGTCGTCCATGCAGGGGAGGTCGTCGTGGACCAGGGAATAGGAGTGCAGGCACTCCAAGGCGACCGCCCCGGGCAAACCCTCGGCCCGCCGCCCCCCCGCCAGCTCGCAGGCGGCCAGGGCCAGAGAGGGCCGAAGGCGCTTGCCGCCCCCCAGGAGAGCGTGCGCCATGGCCTCCCGGAGCCTCCGGGGGACGGAAGGCAGGCCTTCGATCGCGGCGGCCAGGGCAGGCTCCAGGTCCTGCGCGTTCTTCTCTAAGCGCTCCGTAACCTTCATGGCGGAAAGACTCTACCCGCCGGACCGGTACCTTCGACAAAAACCCGCGAGAAAACGCTCGGCCTTTTGTCGCTTCAGGGCGGGACTCACGAGCTGAAACCCCGCCTCGGGGAACACCAGCTTCTGCCGGGCGTCCTGGTAGAACCCATCGAAAAAGCGCAACTCCACCCGGTCCGAGTCCAGATCCGTCCAGATCTCAAGGCGGCCCGCATGGTAGCGGCTCTTCAGGATCCCCTTTTCCGAGTAGCCCAGCAGGTCCAAGCCAAAAAAACTGAGATTCTCGGCGCGGGCGAGCTGATGCACCCGCAGCCCCTCCTCGGGAAAAGCCCGCCTCAAAAAAGCGTTGAGGCGCCGCGTCCAAAGGAGGCGGTTCTCCAGGTCCTCCGGTTTCTTGTTGTGAGGTTTGGAGGGGGGAGGCCAGTTCCCCCGCAGCTCGCAGAGAGACCCAAGCTCCAGGCTCATGATCTTGGGCTCCCGTGGCTCCAGATCGATTTCCCAGGGATCTCTGAGAGTTTCAACGCCCTGGCGTCCATAGCGCCGCGCCCCCTCGAAGCGGAGTTTCAGGACGCCTTTGCTTCGGTCCAGAATGAGCCGCAGCCTCTCCGCGTGGATCATCCCCTTGGTCGTCCCCGCTTCCCCGAGAAGGGCGAGTTCCACCCCCAAGAGCCCCGCTCCTTTTTCCAGGACCTGGCGGATCTCGAAGAACCGAAAGCCTCCCAGGCCTTGTCCCCAAAAAGCCGCATTCAAGACCCGAATGGACTCCTGGCTCCGACGGCCGACGAGAGGGTCCACGGGGTTTTGGGGCTTTTCTCGGCGCTTCTTTTCGAGGACCTGTTCCACGAGCTGGTTCTGCTTTTTGGTCAAAAGACGCGCCTTGGACAGCTCCCGCTCCAACCATTGGATCCTGTCCAGCTGTGCCTCCTGATCTCCTTCCAGCCGGCGGACCTCCCCTCGGGCCTCGGAGAGCTTTGCCTGCGCCCCCAAGCGTTCTCCCCGCTCAGCCCACCAGGAAACGCTCAAAAACGCCAGGAGGAGGCCGAGCAGGATGCCCCAACCTCCTCCCATGACACCCATCCCCGGCTTCTTGATGCTCGGCCTCCCTTGGATCTCAAGCTCCCTTGGTCTTCTTGCCCTTGCCGACTTTGGGGCCGAAACCGAGCCGATCCCAATTCTTGCGCTTGTACTTGTTGAACCACTGCTCCCACTCCAGGGGGGTGCGGAAGTTCTGAGTCGTCAGCTTGGTCAGAGTCTTCATCCAAGGATCCTGGATCGCCTTGAAGCGATCCACGTAGACCTTGCGAAGGAGATCCGTTGGATCCAGGTTGGCCCGGGATACGTTGTAGATGGCGTTCATTTCCTTGATCAGCTTGCCGACGATCAGCTTGCGCAGCTTCTGGTCCTTCCTGGAGTAGTTCCCCAGGGCTTCGCCGGCGGCCCCGCGCACCTGGTCCTCCTTGTCGCGAAGGGCGAGATCCAGGAGCAGTTTGACATAACTCGTTTCCGCCGCCTTACCCAGCTGCTTGATGAGATGCACCCTGAGGGGGGTCCAATCCCGATTCCGAAAGGTTTTGTTCTGGACAAGCTTGGCCAGCTCCTTGGCACCTTCCTTTCCAAAGTGCCCCAAGGTTTCACTCCCCGCGAAAAAGAGAAGAGCGTTCTGGGGGGTCCTTCTTGCCCGGAACACATGGGCGGTCGCCTTGAGAAGGCTGCCCTGCTGCTTCTTGTTCAGTTTAGGAAAGAGTTTGGTGAAGTTGTCGAGGATTTTCACGCCCTCGTCATCCTTCCTTCCCTTCTTGTCCGCGACGATCTCTTTCAGGGATTTCTCCAGAACAGCGACCTGGGGGTTGTCTTTGGGCGGAGGCGTTTTGACCTTCTGAGAGGACAGGGAGGCCGGTGCCGCCGCTCCCAGGAGGAGGGCGAGAAGAAGTGTTTGCGTCCCTTGATTCGGTCTCATGATTGACTCCCGTTTGCATTTGTTGCCGCGATGGCGTGGGGCATCAACGCCATCCCGATCATACCCTCCCCTCCCCCGTTCAAGGGTAAGGGAAAGATCCGGTCCCCATCATGCAAACCCGGGGCCAAGAATGGATAAAAGAGGATGGAAAAGGGTCTGCTCATGATTCTTTCGGCCCATCGTCGAGAATTCTTTGCAGCTCCAGGGACTTTGGCCCAGGTCCAAAGTGCCATGGTCCCAGGCGGCGGACTGGTGCCAGACCGAGGACGGCGTTGGTGACAAAAGCTTCCCGGGCACTCCCCAGGTCCTCCTTTTTGAGCCAGTTGTTCCCCATTTCCCAGCCCAGGGATCGGGCCGCGCGGAGAACGCGGGCGCGTGTGATCCCGGGGAGGAAGGCATCGCAGATGGTTGTGGTCGCGAGGCGCCCCTTGGCGTCGATCAGAAACAGGTTGGCCGTGCAGGTTTCCAGCACCACCCCCTCCTCGCTCAGGAGAAGGGCGTCGTCGGCCCCTTCGGCCTGCGCCAGAGCCAGGGCCCGGTCCAAAAACCCTCGCGAGACCAGCTTGATCGCGACCGTGGGATCCTGAGCCGAACGGCGGAAAGGCGAAAGGGACAGACAAACCCCCTCCCTCCGTTTTCGCTCGAAATCGGGTCCCAGGGGACAGAGCTGGATCAGGAGGCGAGGCCGGACCCCGGGTGGCCGAAGGGTGAGCCGGGCGCGGCCTTGGGGGAGCCCCGAACGTTTCAGGAGTTCCCCCAGGAGTTCTCCATAGGGAAGGGGGGGAAGGGGGGCGCAGCCTTGGCGAAGGGCGCCCCAGCCCAGGCGGGCCAGGTGTTGCTCCAAGCAGGGCACCCCTTCGGCCGTCCAACGAAAGGTCTCGAAGACCCCCTTTCCCTGGAGGGCCCCTGGATCCCCCGGACGCAGGACCTCCTCCTCGAGGGTCCCCCAGCGCCCATCGGCCCAGAACCAACCCCTCATAGCTCGCCCTCCCATCCGAGCATCCTCGCAAAACCCTGGGCCTTGTCCACTGTCTCCTCCCATTCGGCCTGGGGGTCGCTGAGTGCGGTGACTCCTCCTCCCACACCAAAGTTGAGCAGCCCATGATCATAGCTCAGGGTGCGGATCGCCACATTCCAGCGCCCACGGAGGGCGGTATCCATCCATCCGATGCTTCCCGTGTAGACCCCCCGACGACTCCGCTCCAAGCCTTCGAGGATCTCCAGGGCCTTGGGTTTGGGAGCCCCCACGATGGAGCCGGGGGGAAAGGCGGAAAGCAGGATCTCCCAGGGGGACACTCCTTCCTCCCGCTCGGCCCGCACCTCCGCGAAGAGGTGGTAGACATGGGGAAGCTCCAACAGGCTCGGGAATCCCCGCACCTCGACCGATCCCGGCCGGGCGTGCCGCCCCAGGTCGTTTCGGATCAGGTCGACGATCATTCCCAGTTCGGCGAGGTCCTTCTCGCTTCCCAGGAGGCGGGTCCGCAGGAGGGCGTCTTCTTCGGGATTCCGCCCCCGGGGCTCGGTGCCTTTGATCGGAGAACTGAGGACCCGGTCTCCGCAAAAACGCAAAAACTCTTCGGGAGAGGAGGAGAGGACGGCGCGCCCCGGCCCCAAAGATAAAAAGGCCGAGAAAGGCGCGGGGCTGGTGGTCGCCAGGCGCCGGAAGAGGGAAACCGCGCCCTCATCGACCCGGCAGCGGATCCTCCGGGAGAGGTCGGCCTGGAAGAGGTCCCCCTCCAGGCAGTGCCGGCGGATCCTCGCGACAGCCGCGAGATAACTCTCCCGGTCCAGGTCGGATTCTGGGGGGGAGAGAAGCCTGGGGAAAAGCTGGTCGGGAGCCTCTTCCCCCTCAAAGGAACCGAATCCCTCCAGCGCGGCGCGCGGCCCATACATAGCCCCCTCGAGCCGGTCCAGGACCAGGACCTCCTCGTAGAGTCCCAGGTGGATGACGGGGATCCCGCTGGGTAAGG
>DROQ01000062.1 GCA_011321845.1 Planctomycetota bacterium
ATGGTCAGGGTTGTCCAAAAAACTTCAAAACTGCAATTGGGAATTTTTATGCGGGAGCCCGCTTCCCTGCGTACACCTACGGTTATTTCGGGGCCAAGGGGGATCTTCTCCTTGCCTGGATCGGATCGAAAAAAATTGCTGCAAGGATTCCGGGGAGTTCTTGTTCCATTTACACCCCCTTTCAATTCTTCCATCCAGTTCCCGTGAAGACCTCCGATCGATCCGGCTATGCTCGCTTTACTTGGGGCAAAATCCCGTTTGCCCTTGGAGGCAAAAAATTGTATTCCCAGATCGGTGGAATCAGTCAAGGAGGGCCCAAGTTCTCTCGAGGGATCGAGATCCAAATCGGGACGGGTGCCACCAAAGGGGGGTTGGCGATCTACGGCTATGCTACGGCGACTCAGCCCTTCAACCCGGATAAAGACCTCCCCCAGTTTTTCTACACGGTTGTTCCGATCCTGGGAGTTTTTTGATCCTCTAGGTTCGTCCGACCCTGAGCTCTCTTGGGCAGGCTTGTCCAGGAGAGGGTTTCCACAATCACCCGTACGGAATCCAGAAGACCTTCATCTTTGGCATCAGGCAAGGGGGATCTGATTTCGGAAGTGCCGTTTTTGGGCCAAGAATGTGGGTCAGACGAAGAAGAGGGGTTTCAGAGTGATGGACGGATCATCCTGCACAGGACTGCTTCTTGAGGGATGGGGTAGGGGATGGTCCAGGCTATAGGAAAACCCTCGAATCGGGTTGGGGAGGGAGGGTGGGGGGGCTATGATCCTCGGCCCTTTCTGGAGAGGAGCCTATGGCCGACCGCAATTTGAGAGATTTTATCCGTCGTCTGGAGGAGGCTGGGGAACTCAAGAGGATCTCCACCGAGGTCGACCCTGATCTGGAGATCTGCGAAATCACCGACCGAGTGTCCAAGGCTCTGGGGCCGGCTCTTTTCTTCGAGAAGGTCAAGGGCTCCAAGCTCCCTGTTTTGACCAACGCCCTGGGGACCATGAAGCGGGTCGAGATGGCTCTCGGGGTTGGCGATATCGAGGAAACGGCGGAGCGACTCTCTGCGATCCTGGATCAGAAGACGCCGCAGTCTTTCCTGGAGAAGGTCAAGCAACTCCCCAAGCTGTTGGATCTCGCCAAGATGCTGCCCAAGGTGGTGAAGGATGGTCCCTGCAAGGAGATCAAACTGGTCGGAGAGGATTGCGACCTGGGCCTGCTCCCCATCCTCAAGACCTGGCCCCTGGACGCGGGGCGTTTCATTACCATGCCCCTGGTGTTCACGCGCTCGCCGGTTTCGGGAAACATGAATTGCGGGATGTACCGGCTCCAGGTGATGGGGCCGCGGGAGACCGGTTTTCACTCGCACATGCATCATGACGGGGCCTTTAACACCAAAGAGGCAGGACGGAGGGGTGCGCAGCGGGTGCCTGTCGCTGTTGCGATCGGTTGCGACCCCGTGACCGTGATGTCGGCCATCCTCCCCGCTCCTCCGGACCTGGATGAGATGCTCCTCTCGGGGTTCCTGCGCCAAAAACCGGTCCAACTCGTCCAGGCCGAGGAGTCGGATCTGCTTGTGCCGGCGGAGGCCGAAATTGTGATCGAGGGTTACGTGGACCTGGACGACATCCGGGTCGAAGGCCCCTTTGGCGACCATACGGGGTTTTACAGTCTGGCTGACAAGTTCCCCACCTTCCACGTCACCTCCATGACGATGCGCAAGGACCCGATCTATATGGCCACGATCGTGGGGCGGCCTCCCCAGGAGGATTGCTGGATCGGCAAGGCCATCGAGCGGATCTTCCTCCCCCTGATGAAGAAGCAGCTTCCGGAGATTGTGGATGTGTCGATGCCCTTCGAGGGGGCCTTCCACAACCTGATGATCGTCTCCATCGACAAACGCTACCCGGGACACGCCCGCAAGATCATGAATGCGATCTGGAGCCTGGGGCAGGCCATGTTCACGAAGGTGGTCGTGGTGGTGGACAAGGACGTGGATGTGCAGGACCACGCGGCTGTAGTCTTTCACGCCCTGGCCAACATCGATCCGGAGCGGGATCTGCAGTTTACCATGGGGCCGGCCGAGATGCTGGATCACGCGAGCCGCATGTCCTGTTACGGGAGCAAGGTCGGGATCGACGCGACCCGGAAATGGGCCTCGGAGGGTTTCGAACGCCCATGGCCGGACCTGATTCGGATGGATGAAGACACAAGGTCCCTCGTAGATCGGCGCTGGAGGGAGTATGGTCTGGGAGACTTTTTGGCTTCCCCGACCGCCTGAGCCTGCCTGAAATACCCCGGAGAGTTGCGATGACTGATCAAGAAAAACCTGACCAAGGGCCGCAAGAGCCTTTTGCGGCTTCCGAGAATCCCTCGGCCGCGGAGACTCCTGAGACTCCTGAGCCTTCTGTGATCCCTCCCGCATCCGAGGGGGCCGAAGCTCCTGTAGGGGAGGGGGCTGGAGGGCCGGAGGGTGCGGCCAAGGAAGAGGGGGCCAAGGCCGAAGCCACTTCGGGAGACTCTCAGAAAGCGGAGCGACCCCGTAAGAAACGCAAGCGGAAAAAGTCGGCCCAAGGGAACAAGGAGCGGCCCTCCAAGGGACCGTCTCTCTCTCCCGAAAAACTGCTGGAAGTCGCCCTCGAGTCCTTGCGAAGGGCGCGGGCGGATCTTGCGCGGCGTGCGGGGGCCAACAGGATTCCCCATCCAGCCAAGGACGATGCGCTCGAGGTGCAGCTTCGCGTTCCCCGGACCCAGGGGGGGATCCAGGAGGCGGCCCAAAAGCTGGTGCGGGAGTGGAGGGATAGCCTCGAAAAACAGGTCCTCGAGAGTGGGCTCCTCGTCCCGGGTCGAGCTTATGTTTTTTCGGAAGAGGGCTTCCAGGGCGACTACGCCAGGCCGATGGACGCTCGCCAGGTCCTGGTGGGTTACGGCCTGGAGGGTCGGCCTCGTTATGCGGACCTGGTCTCCTACGCGATCGAAAAGAAACACGAGGGGATCGAGGAACTTTTGGCGGGCAAGGAGGCGGTTGTCAGCTTCTTCGAGAAGGGCTCGACTGTGACCGAAGGGGTCAAGCCTGCATTTGAGCCGGAAAACCTCCCCTATGTGCTCGTGGGACAGGCGATGATCGGCCTGTTCACCACCCAGGACGGGAACCGCAAGGTGGCACTGACTCTCCAGGTGTTAAAACGGGACCGTGGCGAAGAAGGTTTCCAGCTCCTCTTGCATCCGGTGAGTCGGGTGGATCTGGACGATCTGCCCGAAGTGGGGATTCGCAAGATCCTTCGGGGTTTCCAGGGCAACCTCAACCACCTCGCCAAAACTCTGGCCGGAAAAAAGGCAGCTGGGTCGGAGTACGATTTGGAGGAGGAGGTCCTCAGTGAACTGCGGGGCCTGGCGCGGAGGCTCTCGCACAACGCCAAAAATATGGGTCGCAAGACCGAGCACGCGCGCGAGCGCTCCGAGGAGGGGCGCCGACCGACGCAGTTGGCCTTCCCCGAAGCCAAGACGGCCCGGGACCACCATCTCTACATGGACCCCAAGGAAGGCAGCGTCGTGGTCATCGGCCGTGGACGACGCGTGCATGTGTTTTCCCCCGATGCTCGCCACATCACCTCCATGGTCCTGAACCAGAGCCAGGTCAAGGAACGGGTCAAGAGCGGCCGCTGGCGCCCCGCCGGCCCCGAAGAGCGTGGCAGCTTCCGCGAAGCCCTCGCCGCCCTCGAAAAACCTAAGTAGGGAACGCCCGTAGGGAACGCCTCCCGGCGTTTCCTGTAGAAAACGTCTCCAGACGTTTTTTGTAGGAAAAGCCTCTAGGCTTTTCTGGGAAAACCCGGAGGGTTTTCCGGCCTCAAAAGCCTTTGGCTTTTGAGGCAAAAAAACACCTGGAGGTGTTTTCTACTCAAAACACCTGGAGGTGTTTTCTACTCAAAACACCTGGAGGTGTTTTCTACTACAAAGGACCCTCGCCATTGTTCCAAAAAACCAAACTTCTCTTCCTCTGCACCGGCAACTCCTGCCGCAGCCAGATGGCCGAAGGCTTCGCCAAAGCCCTACGCCCCCACGATCTCTCCGCCCACTCTGCCGGCCTCGAAACCCACGGCCTCAACCCCTACGCTGTCCGCGTCATGGCCGAAGCCGGCGTCGACATCTCCTCCCAGCACTCCAAACTCCTCGCCGAGGTCCTCGATATCCCCTTTGACCTCGTCGTCACCGTCTGCGACCACGCCCATGAAACCTGCCCCGTCTTCCCCAGCCACACCAGGGTCCTCCACCACAGCTTCCCCGATCCCCCCCAACTCGCCCAAGGCGCAAAGACCGAAGAAGAGATTCTCGACGCCTTCCGCCAGGTCCGCGACCAGATCCGAGCCTTCGTTTTGGAGTTGAAGCCCTAACGCCACCTCTCGCCGTTTCCTGGATCCTCCGACAGGATCGATCAAGCCTTCGTTTTGGAGCTGAAGCCCCCACCCCAGTTTTCCCCCCTTTCAGAAACCGCCGACAGGATGGGTGGAGACCTTTGTTTTGGGATGGAAGCCCACGCTCCTATGGCTCATGACAGGGAAGCGCCCCGCTCGGCTCGGGGCCCTCCAGGTCGGTCCAAGATCACTTTTCTCCAATCGCCCAGACTTCATGCGGAAGCCCCAAA
>DROQ01000063.1 GCA_011321845.1 Planctomycetota bacterium
CCCAGGTACACCACCGCCTCCGGATCCTTCAACGAATCCACCAAACACTCCTCCGCGAACCGCTCCTTCTCCCTCCCAAGCCGCCCCATCAACTCCCCATCCAAAAAATACCCCGTCACCACCAACCTCCCCCCCTCGCACAGCACCCTCCCCAACTCCTCCGTGTACCTCCCCACCGCCTCCGGCAAAAGATGCGAGTAGAGCGAAGTCAAAAACGCGAAGCTCCTGCTCCCCGACTCCACCGGAAAACGCACCTTCCCCGCCTCCCCCGCTCCTCCCGCGTAGTGCCGGCTCGAAGCGTCCAGAAGCTCGAAGGAAAACGCAGCCTTCCCACGCCCCACGAGGTTCTCCCGGCACCAGCCCAAGACCTCCGCGTTGATGTCCAGCCCCAGGTAACTCCCCCCCTCCCCCAGGTAATCCACCAGATGCAGAGCGATCCGCCCCGAACCGCAGCCAAGATCCAGGACCCGATCCTCAGGCTCCAGACCCGAAGCCTTCAACCTCTCGAAAAACTCGAGCCCGATCTCATAAAAGTTTCCCGGTCCCACATAACGCCGCAGGGCGGGCGGCGGAAGCCGAACCCCCTGCCGATGACGCAGCACGGACTCCAGCTCCTCGATCTGGAGCTGCATCTCCCGCTGCTGGGTTTCGAGGGTTTTGAGGCGGGCAAAGAGATGGAAAACCGAAGCAAAGGACATGGGGAAAGCATAGAAGAAGAAGAAGAAACGATCCAAAGCTCCCTCCCCGGGGGCTTTTCAAAAAAGGGAATTGGTGTTAGGGAAAAGATATGATGAAACAGATCTCCTACCCCCTCTGCGCCATGCTCTTCCTCGCGGCCTCCATCCAGGCCCAGGGCATCCGCGCGCGAGTCGTCGCAGAAACGACTCTCCGAGTCCAGGCGAAGAACATCGTCAAGACTCTCCCCGCGAAAACGGATCTCTCCAAGGGGGTCCAGCTCCACGCCAAGGCCGATCGCTCCAATGAGGCCACCCTTGTCACGACCTTTTCGCACAGTCCCAACAAGACCGTTTTCACTCTCGTCGAGTCCGGGGCGGGACAGGGTTGGTTCCAGCCCAATGTCCGCACCGGAAGGCATACGATTCTTTTCACTCTCAGCTCGCCCATCCCCGTCCAGGGCACCCTCCGAATCCAGATGGCTTGGGTCAAAACGACCTTCGGCCACCGGGCGGGTGGTTCGGACAAAGTCCAGGTCGGCGCTCACAGCTATCTGGTTCGACCGCCCCTCGCAACGAAGGTGGATCAGAGCCTCCCCGTCACCCTGGGAACCAGCCCCCTCGAGATCCGAAGTACATCGGAGCAATGGGGTTCCAACAACATCCTCACGGGGACCTTTCGCTACGAATGCAAGCTGACCTTCACCCCCAAGATGCCCTGCAGCCTAATCACCTACGGAAAAAGCTGCGGCTCCACTCTGGGGGGAACGGTCTTTCCCACCCGTGAGATCCAATTGGCGCTCGCCGGAGGGTTTCCCAAGGCCGCAGGCCTCCTGGTCCTCGGTTTCGAGCGCCAGAGTTTCACCATCCCCAAGACCCCCTGCATCCTCCTGACCAAGATCGCCTACCTCGGGGCTTTCTTGACCGATTCCCAGGGAACGGCCCATTGGCTCCTTCCCATCCCCCCGGGCTTGGCTCTGACCTTTCAACTGCAGGCCGCGACCTTCGCACGAAGCGGTGGCCAGCTCCTCCTGAAGATGACGAATGGGGTAGAAATCCACTGTACCCCCTGATCCCCTCTCCAACCTCCCTACCGGGGTTCCTGACTCTTTTGGAAGGAGCCTTGGTAGGGAGCCCTTGGAAGATTGTTGGGAAGCTGTAGCATTCAGGGACCTCTCGCAAGACAACCCATATTCCACCTCTGAATTTTCCGCAGAAGTTCCTGGGGACCCTTCTCCCCTCCGTCCAAGGAGACCACCGATGGAATCGAAGAATCAAATGGACCGCCGCAGTTTCGTCAAAAAGGCCAGTGTCACAGCCATCAGCTTCGCCGTAGGCGCAAGCCTCTGGGGATGCTCGAAGAAAGAGAAAAAGGAAAGCCCCAAGGCCCAAGAAGCCAGCGCTTCCCAGCCGACCGGTCATCGGGAGGCCATGGTCTCCCAGGCCGACGCCATGGCCATGGTCACCAAGTTCGAGGCGGCTGGTGTCATGGACATGGGCCACCCCGGCAAGTGGAAGGGCAAGGAAGGCTCCCACATCCCAAGAGTCACCCTGCACAAAGGCGAAGGAGCCATCACTCTCTTCACCAAACACCCCATGTCCAAGAAGCATTGGATCACTGCCCACTACCTCAAGGACCAAAACGGCAACCTCATCGGCTTCCAGCTTTACGAGGGCACCGACCCCGAAGCCCGCCACCGCTTCGAGATCCCCAAGGGAACCACCCGGATCACGGCCTATTCCCACTGCAACAAGCACGGCGACTGGAAGGCCGAGGACACAAAGCTGGGCTGAAAAGGAGCCCTTCCTCTCGGGAGGTGGGCTCCTCCTGGGAGGACTCTCCCTGCCTCCTTTTTCTTGGACAAGAGCCTCCCTCCCAACCAAATCCTGACAAAGATTTCCACCCCACTCCCAGGCGCGGGATTTAGCATGGGGGCTTCTCCTCATGAGCGAAGCCCCACACCGCAAGGCGACAAAACCCGCCCTTTTCCGAAGAAAGGACCCAGGAAAGCGCACCGGGAGCCCCCTGATGGGCTGGGTTCTCGGGCTTCTCTTCCTGGCAAGCGGGCTGTTGTTCTGGGGGCTCTGGCAGATGTTCGCCGGGCAGTTCCAGTTGGAGCGGGAACGGCGGGGATTGGAGAGAGCACGTGGGATCCAAGAGCTTCGTAAAGAGCTGGGACGCGTCCTCGAGAGGGGGAGGGAACAGGGACGACCGCGCCTCGAGATCCCAGGCTTCGAGCAGAACGTGTTTTTGGGATCGGATGGGAGTCTGCTGCCTTTTGAAAAGGCGACGGGGAGGGAGCAGTGGGAGGAGGACAGCCTCATGCTGGAGCTGCGGGGCTACCTCGATGGGCTGCGGGAGGAGCAGCGGGGGAAGCCGGAGGCCGCGCTGGGACGCTACCGGCTGGCCCTGGGTAAAAAACGGAAGGCTCCTCTCCCCCGAATCGCGCGACAGCGGCTCCAATTGGCGATCCTGCGCGCAGCCTTGCGCGCGGGCCACAGCCAGGAGGCCCGCAGCGCCTTGGAGTCCCTGGGCAAAGAAAAGCTGGGAGCGGAAGAGGCCTGGCGCGCGGCGCGCCTGGGCCTGGAGCTGCTCCGCGCGGAAAAGAACCCAAGCCTCGTCGCCCAAGCGAAGAGGAACCTCGAGGCCCGCCTCGAATCCCTACGCCCTCGGCTCTCCCTCCTCGAATACTGGGACCTTCGGCAAGAGATCGGGGAGGATTCCACGCCTCCCCACGGCCTGCGGCTCTACCGTTTCTTGGCCGCGCACCGAAGCGCCTTGACGAACAACCCCGAAGCCATCCTCGTTTGGGAGGAGGCCCCAAGCCGCCCCGCCCTCGTCCTGCTCGCCCCCGCCCGGCGCCCCGAGGCTGAAACCTTGGCAACCCCCGAGGTCCCCTTCCGCCAGGTTCGACTCCTTGGGAGACCCCAAGTCCTCGAGCTGGCCTGGAACCGCAGCCTCCTCGCGGACCGCTATGCCTGGGAGCCGGCTCCCCCCCGGCATCAGGCGCCCGCTCCCCGCGCTCAGAACGGAAGCCCAGCGATCGACCTCCCAGCCATCGGCCTCCGCATCCGCCTCCGGGACAAGCAACCCATGGCCGCAAGCTTCTGGGAGGCCCCCAAGGGGAGGCTTCTCCTGGTCCTCCTCCTCCTGATGCAAGCGGGCCTGGGCTTGGGACTCTGGACCACCCTTCGGGCCATGGGCCGAGAACGCCACCTCGCCCGCCTGCGCACCGACTTCGTCTCCTCCGTCTCCCACGAGCTAAAAACCCCCCTGACCGCCATCCGCCTCTACAGCGATCTGCTCCTGCGAGCCGAGACCGATCCCGAAAAACGCCAAGAGTACCCCCTGCGCATCCACGAGGAGGCGCAGAAATTGAGCTTCCTCGTCGCCAACGTCCTGGACGCCGCTCGCCTGGAGGCGGGGCGTTCCTACCGAAAGGAGCGCGTCGACCTTGTGGAGCGGCTCAGGAGCTGCGCCCATGAATTCGAAGCCCGGCTCCGTCCAAAGGGCGCCAAGCTCCAGATGCACAGCTCGGAGGAAAGCGCCTGGATCCTCGGCGACCCCGAAGCCCTCGGCCGCGTGCTCTCCAACCTCGTGGACAACGCCCTCAAACACGGCGGCCCTCAGATCCACCTGCGGCTTCGCGCCCTGGACGAGGACTTCGAAGTCAGGATCGAGGACGACGGACCAGGCATCCCCCCCACCGAGCGGGAGCGCCTCTTTCGCCCCTTCGAGCGCGGCGTCGCCCACGGCCCCGGCCAGGCCCCGGGCAGCGGCCTCGGCCTCGCCATCGTCCGAGAAATCGTGGAAGCCCACGAGGGAGCCTCCGTCCAAATGCAGGGCCTCCCCCAGGGTGGCCTCGCCCTGGTCCTCCGCTTCCCCAAAGCCCCCCAAAGACCCCCGAACGAAACATGAACCGCATTCTCATCATCGAAGACGACCCCGCCATCCGCAACGCCATCTCGGATGTCCTCCGGCTGGAAGGCTTCGAGGTCCTTCTCGCTTCGGACGGCGAAGAGGGCCTCCGCGCCGCCACCCGCGAGGACCCGGACCTCATCCTCCTCGACATCGTCCTCCCCAAGCGGGACGGCTACGAAGTCCTCCGATGCCTTCGAGCCGACAAGGTCCTCGCCCCCGTCCTCATGATCTCGGCAAAGGGCCAGGAGATCGACAAAGTCCTCGCCCTCGAACTGGGCGCCGACGACTACCTGACCAAACCCTTCGGGATGGCCGAACTCTGCGCCCGCGTCAAAGCCCAGCTCCGCCGCGCCCAGATCGCCCAAGGCCCTACCCTTCGCGGCATCCGCAGCCTGGGCCCCTTCCGGATCGACCTCGACGCGAGGCGCGTCACCCGCGGCGACCCGGACAGCGACCAGGACATCCCCCTCACCCGCACCGAGTTCGACCTCCTCGCCCTCTTTTTGAGCGCCCCCGGCAAAGCCTTCGCGCGCGAGGAGATCATGAAACAAGTCTGGGGCTACGAGCGTCTCCCCAACTCCCGCACCCTCGACAACCACATCTTCGAGCTGCGCCACAAAATCGAAGAAGACCCCAAACACCCCAAATGGATCCAGAGCGTCCGCGGCATCGGTTACCGCCTCTCCAAGGCCTGACCAAAAGCTGACCAAAGCCTGAGCCAGGACTGACCCAAGCCTTCGCCCTTTCGCCGATGCTTCGAGGGCACCTTCACAAGGAGAACAATGAAAACGAACCTGATGAAAACGAACCTGACCAAAACGCTCCGCCTCGTCGGCGCGAGCCTCCTCCTGTCCGCCTCCCTCTTCGCCCAATCCTCCGGCGAAGCCTTCGCCAAGGCCAAGCGCCTCGAGCTGGAAGAGGCCCAGGTCCAAAAAGCCCTCCCCCTCTACGAGCTGGTCCTCCAAGACCCCCAGGCCCCCAAGG
>DROQ01000064.1 GCA_011321845.1 Planctomycetota bacterium
AGAGGGGGGAAAGGGCATCGGTTTTTCGTTTCTAAGGGTTGTCTGTTGGGGGGATGGGACGGGAACTTTGGTGGTCCCAGGTAGGGGGAGATTGGAGCATGGTTTGGTTGGGGGGGCAAGGGGGGTTGGGAGGGGTGGGGAAACGCCTGGAGGCGTTTCCTACGGAAAACCCCTGGAGGGGTTTTCTACTTAAAACGTCTGGAGACGTTTTCTACGCAAAACCCCTGGAGGGGTTTTCTACGTAAAACACCTGGAGGTGTTTTCTACGGGGGGGTTATTGTTCGCGGACGCGTTCGATTTCGGCGCCGAGTTTGCGGAGCTTTTTTTCGAGGGCTTCGTAGCCGCGGTCGAGGTGGTAGACCCGGCGCACCTCGGTGCTGCCCTCGGCGACCAGGCCGGCCAGGATCAGGGCGGCGGAGGCCCGGAGGTCCGAGGCCATGACGGTGGTTCCGCTGAGCCGTTCAGGGCCCTGCACGATAGCGGTGGGACCTTCGCGGCGGATCCTTGCGCCCAGCCTCGCCAGCTCGGCGACGTGGATGAAGCGCTCGGGATAGATCTTCTCGGTCACGAGGCTCACACCATGGGCTTGGGTCATGAGGGCGATGAATTGGGCCTGGAGGTCCGTGGGGAAACCCGGATAGGGGTTGGTGGCTACATCCACTCCCTGAAGTTGGTCGGAGGGGAGGACTCGGACGAAGGGGAAGCAGTCCCCCCCCTCCCCACCCCCGGAGGGTTCGCTGGTTCGTTCGTAGAGGATGCGGTCGGCCAGGAAGGGAGCTTCGCGGTCCCTGCCCAAAGGGGCGCGCCCAGGCCGCTGGGCCTGGCGGGGGATCACCGGCACCCGCGCGGGGTCCAGCCCCCCCATTCCCCTTCGGCCCAGGTCCTCGCCCTCCTCCGCTTCGACCCAGCCCATCTCGAAGCGCGCCCCCGCCACCCGCAGCCTGTCCAGCACAGCAGCCAAATGATCCGGTCGAGCCCCGAGGACCTCGACCTCGCCCCCGGTGATCAGGCCCGCCATCAGGAGAGTCCCCGCCTCGATCCGGTCGGGGATCACCCGGTAGCGGCAGCCCTCGAGCCGAGCCACTCCCTGGATCTGCAACCGATGGGTCCCCACCCCCGAGATCTTGGCCCCGCAGGCGTTCAGGAACCGGCAGAGATCCACGATCTCGGGTTCCTGGGCGGCGTAGTCGATGGTCGTCTCCCCCCTTCCCAGGACCGCGGCCATAAGGACGTTGGCCGTGCCGAGGACGGTGCTCCCGAAATTGCTCCCCAGGTAGACCTGGCCCCCTAGGACCGGGCCGGAGATATGGACGTCGCCCTTTTTCCGCTCGATCCTCGCTCCGATTCCTTCGAGGCCCTTGAGGTGAAGGTCCACCGGCCGGTGGCCGAAGACGCATCCCCCCGGGTAGGAGACAACCGCGCGCCCCCGCTTGGCCCAGAGCGGCCCCAGGACGCAGAAGGAAGCCCGCATGGTCCGCACCAGCCCGTAATGGGCGAAGCTGTTCTCCTCCTCGAGGACACGAAGGCGGAGACTGCCGTCCTTGTCCCAGGAGGAGTCCATCCCCAGGCTCTCCAGGAGGCGCAGGATGTTGTGGACATCCTCGAGAATGGGGACTCCATCCAGGATGACCTCGCCCTCCACCAGGAGACAGGCCGCGAGGATCGGAAGAACCGCGTTCTTGGAGCCGGAGACCGCCACACGACCGCTGAGGGGCCGCCCGCCCCTGATACGGATCTTATCCATGATACCCCTCCCATGTTTCGAGGCCCCCACCACCGCCTGGCGCAAGACCTCGATGCTAGTGAGGGATCATAGTGAAGGCTCCTCCAAGGAGCAAGCCCATGGAAATCGGGCCTTTCCCTTGCCTCCTTTTCCAAATATCCCAAGATCTTTCCGCAACAGAGCTTTTTTTCCCCCAATCCTGGAGTTCCCTATGACCTACTCCTCCCTCTTCGCGCAAGTCCTCGTCCCCAGTCTGATCCTCAGCGGTTGCGGCTGCCTCAGCTCCTGCGACGCCTTTCAAAAGCTGGAGAAGGGCGAACAGAGCAAAACGATCCAGAACCCCAAGCCCAGCAAACTCAAGGTCACGACCCAAAATGGTTTCATCCGGGTCAGCAAGGGGAAGGGTCCCAACATCGACATTCACGCCGTCATCAAGGCCCGCTCCAAGGAGCGACTCGAGGCGGTTCGGATCCACGCGGCCAAGGGGCAGGACGGGAGCTTCGAGATCTACGCGATCTTCCCCGAAAAGCGCCTGAGCAACGAAAGCTGCTCCTTCACGGTCACGCTCCCGCAGACCCGGGGGCTTGTCCTCAAGACCTCCAACGGTTCCATCACCATCAACCAGCTCCAAGGCCCCGCGAACCTCCAATCCTCCAACGGCGCCCTCAAGATCTTCGACCATCACGGCCCACTCCTGCTCTCCACCAGCAACGGAAGCGTCCAGGTCCGTGACGCCGACGAATCCGTCGAGGCCAAAACCAGCAACGGCCGCATCGACGTGGTCCTCCGCGAGGACAACCCAGGCCCCGTGCAACTCAAGACCTCCAACGGCAGCATCCATCTCAAGGTGGGCAAGGGTTTCCAGGGCAGCCTGCACGCCCGGACCAGCAACGGCTCCTTGCAGGCGGATCTCCCCGACGAGATCCGGGTCGACCGAAAGAGTCGGAGGGAGATGGACATCCACTTCTCCGACAAGGGCCAAGAGTCGAGGCTCCGCACGAGCAACGGGAGCATCCAGGTCGAGATGCGCTGAGACCACAATCCCCTTGCAGCTGGGTTCGCTGGGAAGCGGGGTGCCTGGGAAGCTGGGTGCTGG
>DROQ01000065.1 GCA_011321845.1 Planctomycetota bacterium
GCTCTTCCGATCTTTTGTGAAGCCGATGGATAGCATGCTTCTTGAGGCTTGGATCCCCTGTTGCATAAAAGCAAAGGGCCAGGGCTTTCATGCACCACCCCTCTCCGCGGGAGGTCCCAACCCAACGTCGATTGTATTTCTTGGGTGTAAGGAGCCCTTTCAAATGTTGTCCAAGGAGACGTAACTCCTCCTTGACCCAGGGGGATCCGGTTAAGCAATAATAATCATAGAGGATGTCCAATGTGAAATGCTCATAGTCATAAGCATTCATCCCATACGGCCCAATCCATGGGAGGTTTAATCCTTCGCGGTAGCGCTCATAAACCTTGGGGATACTCTTGCGTCCCAAGGTTTCTCCGCTTACCCATTTGCCTCCGTTTCGTAAGGGAAGTCCCGCCAAATAGACATCTAAATCCGGATTGACGACAAGGCCAAAAAGGTGGTAGGGCCGTAGCTGTTGCTGAAGACAAAAACCTTCAGCTTTCCTCATGAGGAGAGGATTCCCTGAGCGAACTGCAAGATCGAGTCCAACAACTCGATTACGCGGAGTCCCGGTAGTTCCAGTTTCAGCTACGTCTCCCCAGGTTCCAAAAGGGCCGAAATGGGGACCCATGATCCAGCGCCTGTATTCGTCCAATGCTCGTTGAGGCAGATCCGGTGTGGCAGGGGCTGGTCCGCCGTGGGCATTCATTGCCCGAGATTTTCGGACATCCTCAAGGTTGGGCATTGCCCAAAGGGGGAAGAGAGCCATGGCATGGGCTGTTTGGCGTCGAAGAGTTTCTTCGGGAGTCGTGGGTGGATGGTCCCTTTTTCCTTGGGGGGCAAAAAGGATGAGGGGAAAGCCCTTTCTTGTTGCGTCACCCAGGTAGAGGTTTTTCCCGGGTCCAAGGAGATCTTGTCGGAACCCTTTTACGCCCTTTGGCCCAGGGAGAGAAATGGGGGGGGTGAGCCTGTTTTCCTTGATAAAACGAGGGACGAAGGCAAGAGCGTTGCTGTGAACAAGGAGCGAGAAGCGGCGAAGCCTGACTGTGCCGAGTGGATAGAGGTTAGGGTCTTTTTTTCCTCCGGGGTTGTCTCTTCCTTGGTAGTCGTTTCCTAAAAAAAGCGTAAGTTTTGCATGATCAAAACCCCGGAAAACTGTGAAATAGGCCGTTAACGAGAGGAAATCCCTTCCAATGCCCGGCTTGGATGGATCTTTGGGAAAGTGGTACCCTCGAAAACGGTAGACCCGAACTAGGGGACCATCCTCCAGAAGCTTCCATTTTCCTTCCTGGGAGCCCGGATGGATCCGGCATCGGTAAACTACCCCGAAACTGTCCACCACCTCAGTTTCCAAATTGGGAGCAGCCAGGAGGGGAAGTATCTTGGAACCAAGTCGAAATTCCTCCTTGGGTATGGGGTTTTCTTTGCGGATGACCTTGAATCTTACGGTTTTTCCGGCAGGAAGAGTGGTTACGAATCGGGCTTGACCCCATTGGCAGCTACCATCTCCCCAACGTGTCAAAACCCTCCAGGAAGTCGGGTACCCTTGGATAGAAAGGTTTTTGAGGCTTTTGTGTCCTCCCTTTGGGAAGGGGATGGAGGCTTGAATGACTTCCTTTCGTGGATAGGGGCTCAGGTTCTGAACCGAAAACCGCGATACTGTCGCAGTTGCGGGTAGCATAGGTTCTTGAAGGGAAGGTGGTGAAATCTTTAGGGCGGCATAAAGTGCGGAAGGCACCTCTCCCGCTGATACAGCCAGAAGAAGGCTTGCCAGGATCCGTCTGCTTCTTTTATTGTTCTTTGCCTCTGGGAGCATGCATTCCCCAAACCCGTTACAATCGTTCTCCTTCATTTTTTCCTCATTCGAAAGGCATTTGAACAATGCGCCCAACAATCTTTTCCCTCATTTGTTCCTGGGTTTTCCTAGTCTTTGGGGGCTTGGCCTTCGGCCAAGGCTCTCAAGAGAGAGGTGTCCCTTCGGATTCGCTCCAACAGGGGACCTCTACAAAGCCATCCAGCAAACCAACAAATGACGAGGGAATAACGAATTTTCCCCCCATTCCGGCCCCAACTCCCACTCCCTACCCTACCAACAAAGGGAAGAAGATCCCCGAAGGCTGCTGGTTCAAGAAGATCCATATCGATTTTGGAACATTTATCGAGAACAGTCGGGAAAATATCACGGGGGAATACCCCTTTGAGAATGCGACCGATGACCCTCATCAGATCCGGAATATCATCCCTTCTTGTAAATGCCAAAAGCTCCGCCTCTTTATTGCGGGCAAAGAAGTCAGATTGGAAAGGGACAACAACCTTAATTTAAAGGCGCCGATCACCATTCCTCCCCACTCCAAAGGGAAGCTTGTTCTTACCCTTGATCTTTCTGGAAGTGGAAAGCGCATAGGGGACATCCGGATCGAGACGACAGACCCAAGGATGCCTAGTTTTACCTTGACTGCGGAAGCTCTCCTCAAGAGCCCCTATGAACTTAGCCCTCCTATTGTTGAGTTGGGAACGATTGTTCCCACAGCCAAGGTGAGCTTTACCGTTACGGTACGGAATACTCTGAAGAAAGATTGGAAGATCGTGAAGGTCAACGAAGCCATGCCTCCGGCTATGAAGGTGGATAAGATCGAGCGAAAAAAGGACGAAAAGGGGGGAGTCTATTATGTAATCAAAGGGACCTATGGTCCGAATATTCCAGAAGGCTCGATTGGGGGAACCATCCTCTTCCACACGGACGATCCAAAAAACAATTTCCAGATCGAGGTCAGAGCTCAGGTTGCAGAGAAGGTTGAGCTCTTTCCTAGCTTTTGGACTTTTGATCGTTTCCCCCGATCTGAGCCCCAAGAAAAGGTTGTCTACATCTGGCCGACCAATGAGTCCGAAAAGATGACCATTGATCGGGTCGAGGTGCTTCGAGCTATTCTCCCGAAGGATTATTACGAATTGAAGATCGTTCCCCCCAAGAAAGGGGCTAAGGCGGATTACCAGCTCATCGAGGGGGCTGGAAAAAAAATACCCCTTCACCGGACCTGGAAGATCATTGTCAGGGTAAAAAAGGGGGTTCCAGGGCGTGTCGTCCGATTGAAGTGTGCTGTTTACTTCAAGGAAGAAGGATTTGTGCCCAAAGTCTTCCATTTCAATGGATTTCCCCATGACTGATCCGAGGTGAGCCTTCCTTGGTTCGGGTCCATCCCAAAGATTCATTCTCTCGAACAAGCTGGCGATAGATATTTTTCGGGTTCGGGTTTCCCGGACCTTCCCCGCAATTCCTTTTTGACTAAATGTCAAACGGGTCGGTTTTTTTGAAAAACCGGGATAGGTGAATGCTAGATCCTGAAAAGGGTTTGTACCAAAAGCCGAATAGGAACATGGGGAGTCGGGGGGTTGGTTGGGCTACGCTTTTGTTTTGGGTGGCTCTGGGACTTAGGCTGCTCAGTTCCTTTGCCACAGTTGCCCCTGATCGTGACACTGCTTGGTATGTCCACATGGCGCAAGGGGCAAGGAGGGGTGGGGATTCCTGGTTGAATGCTGTTTTCCCTCCCCTTCATCCCTTCCTCCTGTCCTTGCTTGGCCCTTTCCCCGGCAGCTTTCCTGAGGATTGGTGGTTCTCTGCTCAAATCCTCTGTTCTGTCCAAGGAGCCTTGGCGGTTGCCTTATTATTCTGGGCCCTTTCCAGAGAAATGGGCCCCTATCTTGCTTTGTTTGCTGCGCTTACGCTGGGGTTGGGTTTTGTTTCGTGTGGAACCGCCGCTGATGGGTTAACTGAGCCCCTCTTTCAACTTCTCCTGGTTCTGGGTTTATGTGCATGCCTCAGCAACCTAAATGCCTGGTTTCTTCCGAGTCTAGCATTTGGTCTACTTCCGATTGTTCGCCCTGAGGGTTTGGCGCTCCTCCCATGGGCTTGGTGGCGGTCCTGGCGCCGCTCTCCAATCTTCCTAATCCCATCTCTGGTTTTCACGTTAGGGCCAAGGATCGGTTATTTGGTTCTAAGATACCAGGTAAGCGGCGATGCAAGCCTCTTTCCAAAGGGAGATTTTATGTGGCACCTCTCGGCTTTTTCTGAAGGCGGAGTGGTTCAGGGTCTCCAGCATTGGGGAAGAGAAGCTGGTTCGTTTTTGTTTCAAGGGTTTGAGGGGGTGGGGTTGTTGGCCTGGCCTCTTTTTTTCCTTGGAGTTGTTTGGATTTGGCGCGAAAGGCAGGGTGCTGCTCGCGGGTTGTTCCTGCCATGCAGTCTTCTTTGCTTTGCCCTGCTTGCGGTTCCGGTTTACCACGCGAACCGGCGTTTCTTTGCTCCCTGGGTCCCTCTGATTTTGGTTCTTGCTTTGGCTCCCTTTGCTCAATGGAGGAAACGGAACCAAGCAATACTTTTGATTCTAGGAGCCCTTTTCATGGTTCCCGGGACCATTCGTCTATTGGGTCCTCGCCGCTCTGCCTTGGCTCCCGATAAAGCCCTGGGCTTTGCTCTACGAAAGGGACTCCCCAAAGAGGCTGAGATCGCCAGCGATCTCCCTCGGTTCTTGTTTTTTTCGGGGCGTCCCCCCCTTCCACCTCGCCACATATCGGCACAAGAATTAATGGCTCTTGCCGCCCGAAAAAAGAACGCTGCCGTAGTCAGTCTGGAAAGGCGGGGCAAGATTCATCCCACTTTTCTTCAGAGTCTGGGTTATGTCGCGGTCCCTCTATCTCGTTTGCTAGGTCCTGAAGGCCTGGAGAAGAAACGAGGGCTTCAGCTCTTCATGAGGGAAACGGTAATGGTAAAGTAGCGATCTTCCATGCGTGACATGGGGATCTCTTCGATTTCAAAAGTCACAGAAACGGTAGTGAACCCTTTGTAGTGATAGAGATTGTAGTTTCCGCCCATGATGACTGCAGGAGTGGAGATCGAGTGGAAAGCGAAATCGGATTTTGCGAGGTAGTCCTTTAGGGAACCAGCGATGATATTTCCAATTTCTCCTGTGCCGTCCAGTGTGTCCTCATTCAGCTCTTTTTGCTCCTCCCCGAGAAGAAGGCTGGTGAGATAAAGAGCCGCGAAGGTCGAAATATTGAAGGCCATCGTGCCGTTCCAGTTTCCGATCAGGCTCACAATGACCGTAAGATCATGGGGGGCGTTCGCTAGCCTTGAGGCGCCAACCGGGCAGGGTTTGATTCCTGTCATTTCTAATCCATCCATTCCGGAACGGATTATTTTTTCCAGGAGAGTGGCATCTACGGCGATTCCAACAGTGGGTGCGGTAGCAGTCATGAAATGTCCTTATTGCTTTTTACCCGGTTCTTCCCATTTCCGGGAATGCCCAATCTTTGTTCGGCCCGGGGGAGGTCGAGACTTGACCGGAGGGAAGTATCTGGCGGCCTATCCACTTGCCAACAATCCTCTAGTAAGCCGGAATCGCTGACTCTGATGAGGGCTGATCCCTTGAAACTGTGGGTTAAAAGGGAGGTTGGAAGGAATTGGAGCCCTCCCAATCGGTCGAGGGGCGGGTCTCCGGGCGTCTTTTTCTTCGTTTTGCACTACTCCGGAGAGGAGCCAGCCAGCTTTGGACGAGGTCTTCTTCGTGTAGGAAGGGGGCGATATCACCTGCCATTGTGAAACTCTGGGATTGGGATCCCTCCAAAAGGGAGGCAAGCTGAAAGGCCTGGGCTGCAGGGTCCATGAGCGAGATTTGTCCTTGGCGGGCAGCGAGGCGGAGGAGACTTCGAATTTTTGCTCGTAGATCCCTGTGTTCGCTCCGGATTCCGTTCCCTAGTGCTGTGGCTACCTGGTCCCTGAGTTCGGTCTCCAAAATCCAAAGAAGTCGATGGAATTCGGGGTTTTGGAAATGAAAGGTGAGCCGGGTGCGCAGAAGGGTCTCGAGTTGATCGAGAGGGGGACCTTCTCGGGCTTCATTTTGGAAATATTCCTCTCGTTTGGTTTGCAACTCATGAAAGGTTTCCATGAATAGATCGTGCTTGCTGTGGAAATGTCGGTAGACCGCCCCCTTTGTCATCCCAAGACGTTTCCCAATGGAATCCATGGATGATTGATGGAAGCCTTTTTCTGCAAACTCTTTAGCTGCAGCTCTTCGGATTTTTTCTCGAAGGTTGGGTGTCGGTTTTTTTGGCATATGTTTCTGTGGTTTGGTTGGGAATACAATCTCAGATACTCCGAAGAATCTATTGTTTGCATACTTTCGGGTATCCGTCAAGGCTTCTTTCTTGTTGACCCGAAAGAGAGATGGCCTAGGCTTCGAACCCCAAAATGAGTGAGACAAGAAAGAAGAACTCCCCTCTAACCCAAGGCAAAGCTGCCAGGGTCCAGCCGACGCGCAAGCCTAGCTGGCTCAAAATGCAATTGCCGACAGGAGAGAGCTATACTCGCATTTCAGGAATGCTTCGCGAAAGGAGTCTGCACACGGTTTGCGAAGAAGCCAAATGCCCCAATCTCGGAGAGTGCTGGGGAGGGGGAACGGCGACGATGATGGTTTTGGGGGAAGTGTGTACCCGAGGTTGCCGTTTTTGCGCCGTAAAAACTGGGGATCCAGCCGGTTTTCTCGACACGGAAGAACCTGAAAAGGTGGCCGAAGCCTGTGCGCTCATGGGGCTGCGTTATCTGGTTTTGACCTCCGTGGACCGTGATGATTTGGAGGATGGGGGGGCAGGGCATTTCGCTGCCTGCGTAAAAGCAACAAAAGAAAAGGTTCCGGGCATTCTCATCGAATGCCTCACCCCTGATTTTCAAGGGAGGGATGCTTCGATCCGAAGCCTGCTGGACTCGGGGCTGGATGTCTTCGCTCACAATTTGGAAACGGTCCGAAGGTTGAGCCCCAAGGTCCGAGACAAAAGGGCATCTTATGATTTGTCCCTTCAATTCCTAAAAAGGATCAAGGAGTTCAGGCCGGAGATGGTGACCAAATCTTCCTTGATGCTTGGCCTGGGAGAAACGGAGAGAGAGGTCGATGAAGCCATGGCGGATCTTCGACAGGCGGGAGTAGATGTTCTGACTTTAGGACAATATCTACGGCCCAGCCTGTTGCATCTCCCTGTTCGTGATTATGTGAGCCCGGCACGTTTTCAAGCGCTTAGGAATCGAGCCCTTTCTATGGGGTTTGCTTATGTAGCTGCTGGACCCTTGGTCCGAAGTTCCTATCGGGCAGCAGAACTATTCCTCGAGAGCCGGTTGGCAAAATCCAAGGGAAAAGGGTTCGAGCCAACAAAATCCGATTCAACCCTCAACGTTTAATCCGAATTCTTCATGATCGCGAATCATCGGACGACTGCAGTTTGCTCGTGTAAGGGTTTTTCTGGATTTCTTAGCCCTTACAGCTTGCAGGGACCCCCAAGGGATACAGCACCCCTGGGGTGGTCCATTTTGGGTCCCAGTCGGCCCGTTGAATTCCCCCCACAAGGTCCTTTAGGGCAATTGTATTGGCCTGATCGGATCTCATGAATCATCCGGGCTAGATGGTCCAAGCGCTAGGAGTGCGAATGAGTACAGCAAAGAAAAAGACAGGGACAAAAACGCTCAAGGGTGCCAAGAGCGGGCATGATGGTCGCCAACTTTTCAGTATTCTGGAAGAGGGGGGACACGTAGCTAAGGGAAAAGACCCTAAGATTCCAAAGGATGAGTTGATCCGCCTTTATCGAGCCATGATTACAACAAGGATCATGGAAGAAAGAGCTTTAAATCTTCAGCGCCAGGGAAGGATCGGTTTTTATGTCCCCTGTAAAGGTCAGGAAGCCAGTCATATTGGGACAGCTTATGCCCTCAAGGACAGTGATTGGGTTTTTCCTGCCTACCGCCAGCCGGGGATCATGATCCTCCGAGGCGCTCCAATGCAACAAATTGTAGATGAATGGTATGGAAACGAAGGGGATATCTGCAAGGGAAGGCAGATGCCTGTTCATTATTCGTTTCGGCAGATCCATTTCGTCTCTATCAGTTCTCCCATTGGGACCCAGATGACACAGGCGGTTGGGGCAGGAATGGCTGCAAAGTACCGGAAGGAGGATACTGTTTTCATGACCTATTGCGGGGACGGGGGAACGAGCGAAAACGACTTTCACTGTTCGCTCAATTTCGGTGGGGTCTACAAGGCGCCTGTGGTGTTCGTTGTCGAGAACAACCAGTGGGCCATCTCCACTCCTTTGGAAACGCAGACTGCTTCAGAAACCTTGGCTAGCAAGGCTGAAGCCTATGGGATCCCTGGGGTCCGGGTTGATGGAAACGACATTCTCGCCATTTACCAGGTGACGAAAGAAGCTGTTGACCGGGCCCGGAGAGGCGGGGGGCCAACTCTTATCGAAACGCTTACTTATCGAGTCGGTCCCCATAGTTCTTCGGACGACCCTTCTCGTTATCGGGATGACGCGGAGGTCCAATCCTGGATGGATAAGGATCCCATCGAGCGGCTTAAGGCTTATCTGAAAAAGAAACGCTGGTGGTCTCAAGAGATGGAGGATGAAATCCGGGAAACGGCTCGTAGCGAGATCAATGCGGCGATTAGAAACGCCGAGGAAAAAAAACCTCCGTCCATTAGTTCCATGTTCGAGGATGTCTACTTGGAAAAAACAACCCAATTGGTGGAGCAGGAGGATTACCTTAAATCTTTTGGTGACAATGAGGCCAACCAGATAGGCGAATTCCCCCTGTAATCCGGGTTTTTCCTGATTCTGAAAAAGCGGAACAGCCTGAAGAACCCTTTGGATTAGAAATCTGAATGAGACCTCTTTCTTTCGACAACTCCCTTGCAGGGAGGGAAAGTGGGAGGCAAGAAAGGAATAAAAAGCAGCAAAGGAAAGATCAATGACCGAAATGACACTACTCCAAGCTGTCAATGACGCACTTCGGACGGAGATGGGTCGCGATGACCGTGTCTTGGTGTTTGGAGAGGATGTTGGGTTTAACGGAGGAGTTTTTCGAGCCACGGAAGGGCTGCAAAAGGAGTTTGGAGAGGAGCGATGTTTCGATACTCCCTTGTCTGAATGCGGCATTATCGGGACGGCGATTGGGATGGCTCTCTATGGGTTGCGTCCCGTTCCTGAAATCCAGTTTATGGATTTCATTTATCCCGCCTTCGATCAAATTGTTTCGGAAGCTGCAAAAATGCGATACCGGAGCGGGGGTGAGTACACTTGCCCGATGGTTATTCGAACCCCCTGTGGGGGAGGGATTCGTGGTGGGCACTACCATTCGCAGTCTGCAGAGGCTTATTTCTGCCACACTCCTGGGCTCAAGGTGGTTTATCCTTCGACTCCCTCCGATGTAAAAGGCCTTCTGATTTCCTCGATTCGTGACGAGGATCCCGTGATCTTCCTTGAACCTAAGCGCATTTATCGGTCGATGAAGGGGGAGGTCCCCGAAGGGGAATATACGGTTCCCCTTGGGAAAGGAAGAACGGTTCGCGAGGGAAGGGATTGCACCATTGTCGCTTGGGGAGCAATGGTTGATGTCTGCGAAAAAGCCGCAGTAGAGTTAGCAACCAAGGGAAAAGAGGTTGAAATCATTGACCCTCGGACACTCGTCCCCTTGGACGAATCCCTAATTTTAGATTCCGTGAGAAAAACGGGACGCTTAGTAGTGGTTTCCGAAGCCCCTAGAACTGGGGGGTTTGCTGGAGAAATCGCCGCCATTGTTGCCGAGAAGGCTATTGGATCCCTCGAGGGTCCTATCATTCGTGTGACAGGTTTCGATGTTCCGTTCCCATATACCCTCGAAGGGGTTTATATGCCCGATCCCAGGAGAGTGGTTCGAGGGGTTGAAGACAGCTTCAATTGGTAGAGATTTCGCTGACGAGGAGTCAGGAGGAAAAGGGATATGACGATCAAAGAATTTGTGTTGCCTGATATCGGAGAAGGGATCGCCGAGGGGGAAATCGTTAGTTGGAAGGTGAAAGAAGGGGATACAGTCAAGGAGGAGCAAGACTTCGTAGAAGTCATGACCGACAAGGCTACCGTTACGATCACAGTCCCCTATGACGGTGTGATCAAAGAGATCCGAGCGAAAGAAGGGGATGTCGTCCCTGTTCATGATGTGATCGCGGTGATAGACACCGATGGGGGGAGTGGAGGATCTGACCCTGTGCAGACCAAGGAGGAAGCTTCCTCTGTCCCTCCACCTGCTCCGAAGGTCGAGGCAGCAGCTTCGGCACCCGTCCCATCGGCTTCTACCGCTCCTTCATCCCCTCCCGCTTCCCCGGGCAAGGTTTTAGCTGCTCCCGCAACCCGTAAGAAAGCCAGGGAAGCGGGTGTTAATCTTGCATCTGTTCCTGGAACGGGGCCGGGCGGAAGGGTGACTCAAGAGGATCTGGATCGCTTTCTTAAGGGAGGGGGTTCTGTGCCTACTGTTGCTGCAGTGGAGGGGGACTCTACGCCCGCCATCCCCTCTTTCGCACCAATCGCTGTGGAAACCCCTAACGCTCCCGATCTTGTGGAACGGGTTCCCTTCCGGGGTGTCCGAAAGAAAATCGCGGAAGCCATGACGCGTTCCAAGTTCACGGCCACTCATTTTACGGTTGTAGAGGATCTCGATGTAACCGAGCTGGTTGCGCTTCGGAATGAAGTTAAGGCAGCTTACGCTGAGAAGGCTGTCAAGATAACTTACCTACCCTTTATCATGAAGGCGGTTGTTGCGGGTCTTCGAGCCTTTCCCTGGTTGAACGCAAGTCTTGATGAAGTCAACCAGGAGGTGGTTCTCAAGCGCTATTACAACATTGGTATTGCTACTGACACAGAAAACGGCTTGATCGTACCTGTGATCAAAGATGTGGATCGAAAAAGTATCGTTCAGCTTGCCCGTGAGTTGCAGGACATGGCTACCCGGACACGTGAGGGCAAAGTGAATCCGGAAGACCTCAAGGGCGGGAGCTTCTCCATCACAAACGCAGGGAATATTGGAGGATTGTTCGCCACCCCCATCATCAATTTCCCTGAGGTCGCCATTCTTGGGGTTCATAAGATTCACAAAGCTCCTCGGGTTGTGGAAGGACAGATTCTTGTGCGAGATGTTATGTATCTCTCCGTTTCCATCGATCATCGTATTGTCGATGGGGCCGATGGGGTTCGTTTCTTAAATGTCCTCAAGAATTGCCTGGAAGACCCGAAGAAGCTCCTTTTGGAGGCTTAGTCTGGACTAA